>NZ_JAPZQJ010000024.1:0-52342 GCF_027530405.1 Microcystis sp. LE19-41.2A
AATAGGTTTTGATGCCATTTTTGGTGCTTTACTGTTTCTCAAATGCCTTTTTTCGCTCCTTATGTTTATTTTTATGCTCACTTTGATTTTTTCTCTCCGTAATTTCTCTCTGTGACAGCTTAGGGTGCGGAATGTGGGTTGTAACTATTCAGGTCTAGGGGTTGACAAAGAGAGAAAAATCAGCAGTGGGGATAAGAGAGACAACCGTATTCAAGGGGTGATGGACAGAGGCCAAAGCCTGACGGAAGAAAGTTAAAACCGAACGGCCTTGGGCGCGACAAGACTGAATCACGGTCAATAAACGGGCAGTATCGACAAAGCCACTGAAGGAGCGAGAACCACCAGCTATCTTGCGCTTAGTTACTCCCAAACGCAGAGAACGCTCGGCTCGGTTATGATCGGGAGAGACTTGAGGATGCTCGAGGAAATACCACCACTGATGGGACTTGTCCAGCAAGGATTTCAGCAATAAACCCGCAGCATAACCCGCCTGGGGTCGCCACACAGCTAAAGCTTACTCTAACCGCAGCGATCGCCGATCTTGTAGGGTGCGTTCCCTAATGCAAGTCCTACTGCTTCACTGATCGATTTTGGGGAACGCACCATGCCCATTGATTGAAACTGTGGGTTTAAGTGCGATGCCGCTCTTGTGGGCCCAGTTGGGGAATGTTAGCGAAGATTCCCGATGTTTAGGTTAAAATAGAGGGGCAAAAGTTGCAACAAGATCAATCCTATGACAGTTCGACAACCCCGCTATAGCAAAGAAGAATTTGCCCAGCGTGGCGATCTGATTTATCAAACTCAAATACGTCCACAAGTCGAATTGGGTAATCAGGGCAAAATTGTAGCAATTGACCTTGAAACTGGCGACTTTGAAATTGATGCGCGTGAAATATCTGCTTGCAATAGACTCGAAGCCCGTCACCCAGATGCTCAAATCTGGATTGTTCGAGTCGGTTCTCGCTATGTTCGCCGATTTGGTGGACGGACAAAGAGATTAGTATGATCGCAGGAATCGTTAACGCGGATTTTGAGGCGATTATTTCACTTTCGATATGTGACTCTGAAGGAAATATTTACGCGCAAGATGCGATCGTTGATACAGGTTTTAATGGTTGGCTTTCATTGCCACCAGACCTAATCGATCAGCTAAACCTGAAATGGAAAAGACGAGGACGTGCTATTCTTGGTGATGGTAGCGAATGCGTTTTTAATGTCTATGAAGCTCTCGTAATTTGGGATGGAGATTATCTGACTATCCCAATTGATGAAGCTGATTCCGAACCTCTAGTGGGAATGTCATTAATGGAAGGCTATCAACTCACGGTTCAAGTGTTTGAAGAAGGCAGCGTAGAAATCCGTAAAGTAAGTGCCGTCTAACACTGCGTTGGAGCCGACTACTAAAAAGCGATCTGCAAAATAGGACTTACGCACTGTACAAATTCACCATGATGTGTATAAACGAAAATCCGTCGTTTCAGACTTTTGGCGATTAACTTCTGATCGATAGCGATCGCTCAAAAGTCATCAAAAAATCACGTTAAAATGCCCGAAACCCATACCTCATATTTGGTCGATCCTGTCAATGCGTAAGTCCTAAAAAGTTAAAATTTGTCTGCGGCGGCTCAACTTTACCGCTAGACTTACTCAAAAGATTAAGAAATGCAAAACGCTTGACTAAATCTATCTGGTTGGGTAGTATATAAATGGAGCTCGGCTCAGGGGTAGTCGTATGACTGCCGCACCAAACCGCACCAAAACTGAGGTGGCGGTTTTAGTGTTTTAAAGCGAATTGTCGAAACAATAATACTTTATCCCCATTTTTTCAAGATTATCAGATGTTAAAACTGTATCAACTAACTTCTGGGACTGGATCAGCTCCTGAAATGCTCGATTTTGAGGCTGATCTTTAGATTTTGCTACAGGATACAAGCACAGGTCAGCGATTTGCAGGAGAGGGTTATGTTTAGACTTAGCCTCGATACCAGTGAGAACCCGCTGCATTTGGTTAGATGTTAGTGGTGCATATTTGGTTGATGTTTCAGCGCTGAAGGGGACTCCCGAATCTCTCAAGTCATTAAAGTAACTGGTTATGAGTTTGTCTTCGCTTCTACCGGCTTTTTCAAAGTAAACCATAACTTCTCCACCCTGAAGGACGACATACTTGCTGACACGCTCTAACAAAATTGAGAACGCACTCTTCATCATCTCCCATGTGTTGCTACCATATCGTTCAAGATACCGAGCTAGATAACCCTTTCGAGAAACAACACATCCATGAACGATAATAGGACACTGAACAATCGTAGCTGTCAAGTCCTGCAAGAACTGATTTTGCTCATCTTCCGACCTGAGTCCTAGCCAAGCAAAGTTTTTCTTTCGACTCCGAATTTCGTTGCCATGTAGAGGAACACTTTCGTCAATTCCCCAACGTTTTTTAAAGTCCGCAATTTGTAAACAAATGCTACTTTCATCATTGTGCTGAATTAATACTCCCCCAACAGCGAAGTAGCTAGCCGAGTCCTTGGGATTCGGCTTGGGACTACCACTCTCATCCATATAAAAGGCAAACGATTGACTCACGAAGATTGAACCAAGGTAAAGACACTGAACTGGAAAACCATCATACAATAATTCAATTGGTAGCTTGTTGTTTAACCAGTGCGATGCCGAAGGCACTGTGTAGCAGCACGCGATCGCTATCGCCGTAGGGTGCGTTCCCTAATGTGGCTCTTACTGCTCCACTAATAGATTTTAGGGAACGCACCATGCCCATTGATTGAAGCTGTGGGTTTAAGTGCGGTGTGGGCTAATCTGGCTAACAGGCTTTTGGGCGTGATATAAAGATAGTATGGGTGACGGTTTATCTGATGACGGAGAATGGATATGTGGAGGATGTTTTTCAGGCATTGCTTACCCCCGCTAAAGGTTAAAATGATCATGAAGAAATAGAATTACTCTAATGAAACTAGATCGTATTACGAGCAATCCAAACCGTATGAATGGGCAACCCTGCATCCGTAACCTTCGCCTTACGGTTCGTCGAGTGATTGAGCTACTGGCAACTTATCCCGATCGAGCAGAATTACATCAAGAGTTTCCGGAACTGGAGGATGAAGATATTCGACAAGCCCTAATTTTTGCCTCTTCCTACTTGGATGATCGCATCATTGAACTTCCTAATCGCTATGAAGCTGTTGCTTGATCAGGGACTACCGCTTTCTGCGGCAACTTTATTATGTGATGCTGGGATCGACACTATTCATGTTGGTGAAATAGGGATGTCTGAAGCTGAAGACTCAGACATTATCCAAAGGGCTAGAGACGAGGGACGGGTTGTTGCTACTCTCGATGCGGATTTCCATACATTGCTGGCACTTGATGTGGCGAAGACTCCTTCAGTCATTCGCATTCGGGTTGAAAGATTACGCGCCCAAGCACTTACGAATCTTTTGTTGACAGTAATCGCTGAGTGCGAGGAGGATTTGGAACAAGGATCAGCCATTACGGTTGAGCCAAGCCGTATTCGTATTCGTCGTTTACCATTAGTGTCTGATGTCTAACCGTTGCACACCGACCGTATTCAGTCTCTTTGTTGAGTCCGAGAAGTTACTAGCGGCGGGTGAACGGAAACGTTATACTGAATCGGTTTTTAATAGCATGATTAACCCCCAATCCAACTTGAAAAACCCGCTCCCTTCTTCCCACTCTTCCATACCTTTTAAACAGGATTTAGTATGACTATCTAAATTACTCGTTAAGACTATGAGCAGGGAGCAGGGAGAAAAAACCTGACTCCCGATGACTGAAAGCTGATCACTGACAAAACCTATCCCAAAACGATCAAATCGCGCAGGGATTGAATTTCCTCGGTTTGTAAACGCGCCCCAAAAGTAGAAACCACCCGGGCAGCCGCTAGAGAAGCGAGATTTCCCGCTCCTTTGTAACCCATACCGTGGGTAATACCGTAGAGAAAAGCCCCCGCGTACATATCCCCCGCACCGACGGTATCGATCGCCTGTACGGGATGGGGGTCAATTTCCAGGAGATTTTCGCCATCATAGATCAAAGAACCATTGGCACCCCGGGTGATAGCGAATCCTTTAGCAATGGTTTTAAAATAGGCGATCGCTGACTCGATTTCCTCGCTGCCAGAAATAGTCAAAGCTTCCGACTCATTAGCGAAAACGAAATCTAACCCCGTTCCGATCATTTCCAGTAATCCCTCCCGGAAGAAGATCGCCATATTGGGATCCGACAGGGATAAAGCGGTTTTGACTCCAGCAGCCTGAGCAATTTCTCGCCCTTTAATAGCGGCAGCTTTGGCAGTGGGAGAGGTGACGAGATAACCTTCGAGATAGAGATAATCGGCATTAACGATCGCTGAAGGGACTAATTCTCGTTCGGAAATTTCCCCGGTGATGCCGAGAAAAGTATTCATGGTGCGATCGGCATCGGGAGTGACGAAAACTAGACATTTTCCCGTGATTCCCACCTCTTTTTCGCCGCCGTGTTCATTGGTATGCAAACCACAGGCGCGCAGATCTTGCAGATAAAACTTACCTAATTCGTCATTGCCCACTTTACAGGAATAGAAACCTCTACCCCCCAACTGAGCGATCGCTACTAGGGTATTCGCCGCCGAGCCGCCACCGCTGCGTTTACAATCAAGAGCCAATTTTTCCATCAACTGGGTTTGACGATTTTCGTCCACCAGCGTCATCACTCCTTTATCGATGCCTAATTCTTGCAGTAATTCAGGAGAGACTTGAAATTCCATATCGACGAGCGCGTTACCGATCCCATAAACGTTGTATTGTTTGCCCATAATTTAGTCGATCGCCTAAAAATACTTTGTTATTGATAGTAGGGAAAGAAGGGGCAAAAAGCTAGGGGCTTTTTTCAGCCGGAGAATATCATAATCAAAAATAATGGGTGTGCTAGTCTCACACCCCCAGTAATTTGTGTTAAGTTTTGTTTAACTAAGCCACTTTAAGCCTCATCGTAGGCTTCTAGATCCAACAGATAAAGATAAGGTTCGGCTAATTCCTGCCTTTGAAAAGCGATCGCTCGCAACAGATGCCAATCCCGCAAAGCCTCGAAGGGGTTACTATACTCATCTTTTTCTAGTCGTTCGGCCAAAGAAGCAATATCAGCGGCGGTATACTTGGCAATATCTTGATCAGTGAAGCTTATAACTGTCATTTCTGCACCTCCCTCGACCTTTGTTCTATTTCTAGCCTAACATATATTCTGAGTTGAAAAAATGCCTTCCCCGCCAAGTTAAGAACTGTAAATGGAAGGGTAATTGTGGTACAATTCCAGCAAAAAAGCTATTTTTGATTGATCTTCTATGAAAACAGCCCTCATTACCGGTGCTTCCACCGGTATCGGCGTCGTCTTTGCCCGTCAACTTGCCCAACGGCAAATGGAGCTAATTTTAGTCGCTAGATCCAGAGATAAACTAGAACAATTAGCGGCGGAATTGGGGGAACAATACGGGGTAAAAGTGACAGTTATCGTTCAAGATCTGACCGTTGCTGGGGCGGGAAAGTTGGTATATGATACGGTGAACCAAAAAGGAATCAACGTCGATTTACTGGTAAATAATGCTGGTTTTGGTGATTATGGCGCTTTTAGCGAGCGGGATTTAGCCCGACAGTTAGAAATGATCCAGTTAAATAATCTGGTATTGGTGGAATTAAGCCACTATTTTCTCCGTCCCATGCTTGCCGGCACTGGGGGGGCAATTATCAATGTTGCTTCCATTGCCGGGTTTCAACCGCTGCCCTATCTTTCCGTCTATGCGGCGACAAAAGCCTTTGTCCTCAGCTTTAGCGAGTCTCTCTGGGCAGAAAATAAAGACAAAGGCGTTAAAATCCTCGCTCTTTGCCCCGGTCCGACGGAATCGAATTTTTTTGAGGTAGCCCGATTTCCCAGTGCCTTTATGGGCAAAAACGGCCGGTTAGATTCGGCGGAAGTGGTGGTACAAGAGGCTTTAACTGCCTTGGCAAACAAACGCCCCAACGTGGTAGCCGGTAAATTGGCTAATAAAATTATCGTCAATCTGCCCCGTTTTTTACCTAGAAGTTGGATCGTGTCTTTGATAGAAAAGCAATTCAAGCTCTAACTAGGGTCTGCTGAAAAAGTTTGTTGGTGGGGGCAGGGTGTGGGGTGTGGGGTGTGGGGTGTAGGGTTTTACCGATTTTGAGGTAGTCAGTTACCTAAAATTCAGGGAAAAAGTCCCTGAATTTTACCCCCGATCACTCTAATGGTCGGCACTTTTTGAAAGAAAAAAAGTCTAAAAGCCTTATCCAACAAGGTTTTTAGATTTATTCAGCAAACTATAACTAGAATAAAGGCTCTTCTCGACTTTGTGTGATAATTTTTGCTTATGAAATCGTGAAATGTTTACTGGGAAAGACTTTTAGGACTATTTGGTTAAATAAACTATCAGTATAGACCTCGTTTCCACACAGAAACCAGAAGAGCCGAATAAAGCGAATTAGAGCAATTGCTGATAGGATTTTAAGGGAATACCTGTACGGTTTCTCACTTCAATGGCCGAACGATAGACACCGTTTTTTTCTCTTTCGGCGACAATTTTATCAGCCACGGAAAAGTCAAGACCAAGATTGACTAATTCCGCAACGGAGTAGTAGTTTAAACAACGCCAAGAAACGTCAACTTCTTGGCGAATATCGTAGGCAAAGATAACTAAAGGTTCTAATTTTTTCAGATAATTTTCTGGTAAACCAGCTAGGAAGTGTAATTCTTCTAAATGGGTAAAAATATGTCCTTCGTTACGGACAGAAACGATATCATTGGCATAGACAATCGGCAACCCTAATTTATAAACCAGATCGTTGGTGGAACAACTGTTAATATCAATTTTTTCGAGAGGAGAGAATGACTGTCTAGAATTGGTTCTATTTGCCGAAGCTATTGGATGGGAATTAAGCTGTTGACGGATGTATAAACCCAGTCCGATTTGGGCAAACCAAATTACGATAAAAGACTCTTGTGTAAGGAAAATAAGGGAGATAATTGTCAAGGCAATGCCGACGGATAACCAACTTTGGTTATTGGTTTTTTTGCCAGCATTAGCAATGGCAAGCCCACCAAAAACTGGGACTAAGGACAGCCAGATCCACTCAGAAGATTCGGGAGGACGAGGAGAGAGATTAGACATATTTTTTCAAAGAGAATCTAAATATTTTCTGCGTTTTTCTTCGTATTCTTCAGCAGTAATAATTCCCTGATCGTAAAGCTTTTTAAGCTGGAGTAAAGTAGCGGTTTTTTGCTGGGCTGATTCTGGCAGTCCTCGCTCTCTACTGCTGGGGAGATAGTTAGGATTGTATTTAGCATCAAAAGCTTGATCGGACATGATGATTAAACCAATAAATTCAAAAAAAGCAATGATGCCGGGGATAAAAGTCCAGAAGAAAAGTAGATAAAAAATACCTGCCAAATTCTCCCCTAGATAAAACTTATGGATGCCAAGATAACCGAGAAAAAAGGCTAGTAAAGCCGCTATAGTTCTATTTCTCATAATTTTTGAGATTTCCCTAATTTAGCCAAAAGAAAGTATAAAACCACGATGCCTGTCTGTAATTCCAAGAGAGTAATATAACCCTTAACTAGATAATTTAATTCTAGGGAGGAATTAAAGGCAAAAACTAGCACACCCAAGACTAAAAAAGGCAGTAAACGCCAGCCAGACTTGGGTATTTTTATTCCCGTACTGTTAACCTGATTCATGGGCTAATTCTCTAGGTTGGTCTTTTTCGGTGATAGTCGCAAAATCGGGCTTTGTCAAGGGGTGGTTTGATTAACTTTTAGCATCTCAACGAGGATATTATGGGCATCCTTGGCTGATTCTAGGGTGCGCTCAAAAGGTATTCTAATTGTTTGACTCTCCCCTAATTTTTCTACGGCTAAATCCATGCCTTCGGGATCGATGGAGAGCATTTGAGCGGTTTCTGCATCGGTAATATTACCGTAAACTTGAGCGTAGAAAAGCACGGCCTCACCGTGATCTTTGTTCATGTGTTTACAGATGCGATCGCTAATGGCGGGAGTGATAGTTTCAGACATAATATTCCCGAAAAAAATCGATAATAAGGTGGGGACGGATAAAAGCCAGTTCAAATGGGGGGATATTAGCTAGGGTAGCGTAATTAATCGCTAATTGCCAGATAATTTGGGCGTGAGGATGGCAGGTATCAATAATAAGTTTAATATTATTTTCTTGACAAAAATCCTTAATTGTGCATTGCTCTAATTGTCCCACTTATGGTCAATCGGGGTAGAGAGTCAGATCCCGGGGCCGCCCGTGCAGTTAAATTGCCTGTTGAGATGAGACAAGAGGCAACAGTAAAGGGATGGGAGAGACTCAGCTAATCTAAGGATAGGGGGTTAAAATGCCTCTTAGCTTAAAACCCCACACTCTGTCCCCACCAACAAACTTTTTCAGTACACCCTATATATTTTATCGTTCACAACCGACAACAGAAGCGGTGTAGGTATTACCAATGTGCTGAATACCATTGACAAAAAGATTGACTAGAAAAGGTTGATCATTTGCCCGTACTGTGGCAGTAATTGTTAAGGGTTTATCGGGTTCGATTCGTACTCCATTAGTATTAAAAAATTCCTCGTTAGTTTGATCGCTATACTTGAGAAACAGCCGGATATCAAAGGAAGCAGCCTGGGGGACAGAAACCGTAACGATAAACCTCTGAAAACTTCTACCCCCCGGAACTGCCCAATCGGTATTCCAATTATTACGAGTTATCGTGACACCGAAAGGACCTGGAACAGTGGGTTGTGAGACAGTTTTCGTAACTTCACTACCTTCACCGCCTAATAGAGAAAGTGGCCGACAATTTTGCGCCGCTGCCGGTAGATGTAAGCTTAATAATACCGCCGATAGACCTAAGTAGAAAAGCACGGCATCACCGTGATCTTTGTTCCTGTGTTTACAGATGCGATCGCTAATGGCGGGAGTGATAGTTTCAGACATAAGATTCTGGAAAAAAATCGATGATAAGGTGGGGACGGATAAAAGCCAGTTCTAAATCGAGGCCAATGGGGGGGGATATTAGTTATAGTAGCCTAATTAATCGCTAATTGCCAGATAATTTGAGCTTGGGGATGGCAGACATCATTAACGAAGGCAGGGGGCGGTCGGCCGTTTTTGTAACGGGGATTTATGCCCCGCTCCCAAAACTTTTCGCCTTAAGGCGAGGTTTTAGACCCGATTTTTTCGATAACAGAGTTTACCCACAGATGGTGGAATTAAACCGATGCTCTGGGGTTGACCCTTCGGCTTCGCTCAGGGTCATTGATATTCTGGTCGGATTTCATCCCCCGCAAAGGTGAGTATCTTGTCGAAAAATCTAGCGGGGGCATTCATTCGACATTTTAGGTAAGATCCAGGGCTGCCCGCGCAGTTAAATTGCTTGTTTAGATGAAACAAGAGGCAACAGTAAAGGGATGGGGAGAGATTCAGCTAATCGGATAGGCGATTAAAATGCCTCTTAGCTTAAAACCCCACACCCGTTCGGACCTCGGCGTGAGACTTCGGTGTGAGACTTCGGCGTGAGCTTTTGTCGAACGCTCAGTAGTTGGCGTTGTCAGATCAGAATATGAAAGATGCAATGCAATCCTTGCTATCAAAGTAATTTCAGTTCCGGTGCTGATTCGGATCATCTTTCAATTTGACAACGCCTTTCCACCTCTTCGACCCCATCTTGCTCCCAAAAATGAGCGGACGATGAGTTAAGACTCTTCCTCACTCTTGATGGCAGGACAAAATGACTGCGATAATCATACCGTTACTGCGGTTTAGCACTCTGTGTAAGGTTTTTACGACCTAAGAGTAGATATACGGAAGGAACAAAATATAACGCTATTAAAGTGGCGCCACCTAACCCACCAACAATACTAATCGCAAGAGGTGGCCAAAAACCACTGGGATCAAATAATAAAGGGATAAACCCGATAATCGTGGTTAAGGTGGTTGCTACCACATGACGAGTAGCTCGCATAACCACATTTCGAGTTGCTCGACGTGAACCAAGGCTGGCTTGAGCATCATGACGCAAAGCGTCAAGAATTACGATTGAATCATTAACACAGATTCCTAACAGTCCAATGATCCCTAAAATCGCTGTAAACCCAAAAGGATAATTAAACAAGGCCAATGATCCTAAGCCTAGTCCTAAGGATAAAATCGCAACAAGAATAATAATACTTGCCATACGGAAAGAATTAAAAGTGAGGACTAAACTGGCCACCATAACGATCGCTAAAACCCCAAGAGTTGCAATCAAATTACTTAAAGCATCCTGACGTTCTCCTTGTTCTCCGCCAAAATCCCATGAATAACCATAGGGTAACTGAAAATTACTCATTTCTAATCGTTTTTCAAACTCAGAGAGTACTTGTTCCGGTAATACACCAGCCGGAATAAAACCCTGTATGGTATTCATCCTTTGGCCATTACGACGTGAAATAGCAACAATATCGGGGACAATTTCCACATTTCCCACCGCTGATAAGGGAACAATTGTCGATGAAGTTGCAGAATTTCCTGAAGATAAGAGGTTTAATGAGCTAATTTCAGCTAGATTGCTCCGTTGACTATTAGAAGTCCGAACTCTCACAGGTAGTTCTTTTGTTCCTTCTAAAATCGAGCCTCCGACTGTTCCCTCTAAACTGGTGTCTAATTGACGAGCAACGGCTCTTTTATCTAACCCTGCTAAACGTAGCTTTTCTTCATTAAGATTGACAGCTAATTTGGGCAAACTTTCGCTTAAAGTGGCGCGAGTATGGATAATATCAGGGGTTTTAGCTAATTCGGCGCGAACTTGATCGCCTAAAGCCTGTAATTGGGCTAAATCTGACCCATATAAGCGTAATTCAATCGGTGCATCAAAAGGAGGACCCTGTTCTAATTGTCGGACAATAATTTGCGCTTGGGGAAAGGCTTGATCTAATTCTTGCTGTAAGGTGCGAATTAACGCACCCGACTTGACGTTTTTCTGAAGTTGAACAATTCCTTGAGCATAATTAGGAGATTGTTCTCGATTTTGTAAGACATTGTAGTAAAAAGAGGGCGCACTTTTCCCAATAAACCATTGAACGTCTTGAATTTCAGGATGCTGTAAGATTAACTTTCGGGCTTGCATCACTTGAGACTGGGTTTCGGGTAAAGACGCACTGATGGGTAATTCAAAGGTTAAATGAAATTGTTCGCGATCGGTGGGGGGGAAAAACTGTTGTTGTAGGGTAGGAAAGCTCATAAAACCCCATAAGGGAAGAATAAGAATAAGGGCGATCGCTAATAAGGGACGTTGAAAAGTGCGATCTAAACTCCACTTATAAAGATAGGTTAAACGAGAATGGGTAAATCCGCTTTGCCACCAATATCCATTTGTGGGGGTTGGTTGCCAATGATGTAATCTTCCCGCTAAGGCAGGAATCACGGTGACAGATAGAATAAACGAGCTAATTAGGGCTAAAATTACGGTTACTCCAATCGTTCCCGTAAATTCTCCAGTTGCTCCTGAAGCGGTAGCAATGGGCAAAAAAGCGATAACACTGGTAAAGGTAGAAGCGAGTAAGGGAATAAAAATATGATGTACGGTAGTAGCAACGGCTTTGAGCGGTGATATACCTTCTTCTTCTTTTAAAGCCATTTGCACCTCATCAACCACAATAATCGCATTATCAATTAATAATCCCAAAGCGATAATTAACCCTGTCACCGAAATTTGATGTAGGGGAATGCCTAACACCTTCATACTGCCAAAAACCATCAAAACTGATAAAGGAAGGGATGTTCCCACGATTAAAGATGATTTCCAGCCCATGATCACAAAGGTGATCCCAAAAACTAAGACAGCCCCCATGATCAGGTTTGATAAAACCGAGTCCAGTTGTTGCTGCACATAACGACTTTGATTAAAGATAATGTGTAGGCCAATTCCTTGAGGAAGGTTTTTTTCAAATCTTTCTAACTTAGCCTTGGCGACTGTCATCCAAGAATCTAAGCGTCTATCAGATTCCACAAAAGCAGTAATTGCGATCGCCCGTTTTCCCTTAATCATCGCGACTTCTCTGGGGGGATCTTCAATTCCTTTACTAATATTTGCAATATCACCTAATCGCACTACTTGACTAGACGAACCTGATTTAATTGATAAACGATTTAAACGGTCTAAAGAATCTAATTCTCCTTCAATTTCCAGCAATAAGTTACTTTGTTCGCTTCGTAATTGGCCGGCAGCAACTTTGGCATCACTTTCTAAGATTTGTTGAGATAGGGACTGTATGGTTAATCCTAAATGGGTTAATTGTTGGGGAGCAACTTCAACTCGAATTTCCTCCGTAGGATTGCCAAATAATTCAACTTTTTCTGTTCCTTCAATTAACCGTAAATCATCTTCTAATTCTTGCGCCCAACGGCTCAAAATGCCATAATTCGGAGGGCTTGATAATTGCCAAGTTAAAGCAACAATTAAGGCGTTGGCTTTGGGTTTTGATTCTTCAAATTCAGGGAGAGAAGTTCCCGATGGTAATTGAGAAACAGCATCATTGACTTTATCACGAATTTGTGACCAAACGGGATCAACATCGGTAATTTGGTCATTTAATTCAATGGTAATGCTGGAGAAGCCAAGCTGAGAGGTAGAATCAATATTTTGAATTTCTTCGACTTCTAGTAAAGCTTGTTCTAATTTATCAGTAACTAGCGTTTCTACTCGTTCAGGGGTTGCGCCTGGAAATTGGGTGTTAATGACCGCAAAACGAGGGGTTAATTCGGGATCTTCCATACGAGGTAAACTGAAAAAGGAAGATAAGCCCCAAACGGCGATCGCCAAAATAGTTAAAACTAATAATCGGACGTTTTTATAAAAGATGGAAGACATAGGAGAATGATGAATTAAGAATTGAGAATTATGAAGTTCGGGGGAGAAAGTAATAAGTAATAAGTAGGGTTTGCGGCAAAAAGTTTTTCCTGGGGGCAGGGTGTGGGGTGTAGGGTGTGGGGTGTAGGGTTTTACCCATTTTCAGGTGGTCAATTACCTAATTTTCAGGGAAAAAGTCCAGGAATTTTCTCCGCGATCACTCCCAGATCTGGTACTTTTTGATTTCCCAAAAGTCTAAAAGTCTTACCCAACAAGGTTTTTAGATTTATTCAGCAAACCCTAAGTAGGGAGGCACAATTATTTGTCGGATGGGTTAGCGGTAGCGTAACATAATCGGGCGTTGGGTTTCATGCTTCAACCCAACCTACGTTCTGCTCACTGTTTACTGTTTACTGATTTTTACCTTTTGCCCCGAAATAATGCGATTTGTGCCATTAGTAATCACTTTTTCGGTTCCGTCTAATGTTCCTCGCACGAGAACTCGCTCCCCATCGGTGTATAAAACCTCCACATCCCGACGTTCTACGACAAATCCTTGGGCTGCATTCCCATCTCCTAGGACATAAATCGACCATAATCCTCGAATTCCCTTAACAAGAGCGGTACTAGGTAGCCAATAACCCGAAGTATTAATGTTTTGTTGCCATTTCCAGGTGACAATTTGTCCAGTGGTTAGCAGCGGTGAGGTAGCCTCGCCGCTACTTCCTGCTCCTTTAACTTGAAAAACCACCGTCACGGTACGACTGGCAGCATCTAGTTCAGGTAAAATTGCCTTAACGGTCGCTGAATAAGATTTTTGGTCAATTTTTAGGGTTTGTGATTGTCCGATCTTAATCTCAGAAGTCAGGGACGTAGGAACACCAATATGGGCTTTAACGCCGTCTAATTGTACCAAACGCACCACCCCTTGACCCGCTTGTACCGCCGTTCCTTGATCGAGATAACGTTTTTGAATTTTGCCCGAAAAAGGGGCTTTAAGAACGGTCTTTTCTAAATCAAGTTCAATACTAGCTAAACGACTATCTAGCTGTTTAATAGCTGCTTTTTGGGCTTCAATCACTTCCCTGCGAGTCCCTGCTAACAACTCATCCAGTTGACTTTGAGCCTGTTTAATCCTTGCTCGCTGTTGAGTTAAGATTTCAGGGCGTGTTCCTGCTAATAGCTCATCTAATTGGCTCTGGGCTTCATTAACCCTTGCCTGTTGACTATCCATATCTGTGACCACTTCGTCAAACTGTTCACGAGAAATAGCCCCTTGCGTATAAAGATTCTGTCGTCGCTCCTGTTTACTACGAGCCAAAGCTAATTGTGCTTGCAGGGTTTTCAAACGCGCTTGGGCTGCCGCAATGGTTTCAGGACGAGGTCCCACTTCCATCTCTTGTAGTTGAGCTTTTTCTTGAGCCAAATTTGCTTGGGCTGCGGCAATCGTTTCAGCACGAGAACCCGCCTCCATTTCCTTTAATTGTGCTAAAGCCTGTTGTTTTTGGGCTAATAAGTCTTGTGTTTGGGCGATTAATTGACGGTCATCTAAACGAGCAAGGGGCGTTCCTTGATTCACCCATTGTCCTTCTGTCACCAGCAGTTGAGTCATTGTTCCTCCTCGTTCAAACCCTAAATCACTGGTATTTTGAGCGACAATTTCCCCAGTGTAAGTTCGAGACTGTTGATAAGCATTGACCTGTACTAGCCGGTCAATTTCAACGGGGAGAAGATGTTCATTTTCGGCAACCGAAGGGGCGATTGGTTGAGTTGGTTGACTCATTGACCCAATCCCATAACCAACTCCTAACAATAAAAGTCCCCCAAGATACCATCGCCGAACCCCTTGGAAACGGCGTTTTGATTGTTTTTGAGGTTCAGAAGAGGTGGCAGTGATTTTTAGGGGATATTCCGACATAGGAGGTGACATAGGATGGTTATCTGGCATAAGTCTATTCATTAAAGAATTTAACGTGAAGACGGGGATGGGTCTCAGCTTATCTACAACTGCTGTCCTATTCTTTCCGAATTTTATTTTTCAAACGACACCCTACGGCAATAATGCCTAAACTCATTAAGCCAAGGGTAACAGAAGGTTCAGGAGTCGAAACAATTCTCAGTTGCAGGGGAAATTGAATAGAAACCACGGGATTTAATGGGCCAATTGAGGGATCGATAAAAACGTCATCTGGGACAACGGCGGCATCTTCACTGACTAATTGTACTTTATTAGAACCCACATCGACTAAGAAAGCATTGGCTAATCCGTCAAATTCTCCGAGCAGGCCAGCTACCTTAGAAACACTAAAGGGATCACTAATAATCGCTTCAGAGTCATCATCAGGAGCGGTGGTTGCGCCATATTCTAAGAATGAATAAATATCGCTATAACCAAAGCTAAGAATTTTAGTGTTGTCCAACAATAAAAAGCTTTCCACTTCCTTAGGATTAGCGGCATAAATGCGTTCTTCTAGAGAAGACGTAGGAGAGGAAAAATAGTTCTCTCCATTAATATCATTTCCTAAATTCCAACTCTTGGTAAAATCCCCGTTTTTAGGACCAAAACTAAACCCAATACGATCGACATTAATACTGTTATTGGTGAGGAAAGTCGCAAAGTTAGAAAATCCTGTAATATTATTTAACAATGTGGCGGCTCGGGTTGCTCCTAAAGGATTAACCAAATTTTCGGGACTAAAATCAATCCCCGCAGCATAATAGGGGGCTGGATTTCCGGGTGAATTTAAAGCGGTTTCAGTGTGACCGGCGCCATAGCCCACAAATCCTTGAGGAGTCGGGTCTGTTCGTTTTCCAAATAACCGCAAACAGTTATTAGAAGCAATAGGCCGAGTTGCAATAAATTGGATGGAACTAAAATCAAATAAATCACCTGTTTCACAACTAGCAGCACGAGTGGGAAGGGGAGCTAATAAAGTGGCTGTTCCAGCGGTAGTTAGCCCAAGCAATAAAGCAAAATGACGCATAGACATGAGTTTTTTCCTAATTCAAAATAGAGAGATTATGAAAAACCTTTTGTGGTTTTTGCTGATCAGCATACTTCTAAATTGCTGAAGATTAGAGATTTAGATAGATTAATTTTAGATTTGATGATTAAGTTTTTTTAAGTTCAATCTATCTAGACATCATCTAAGTAGGGAGGCACAATTATTTGTAGGATGGGTTAGCGGTAGCGTAACATAATCGGGCGTTGGGTTTCATGCTTCAACCCAACCTACGTTCATCTTATATTTAATTCCACCCACCCACTTATATCTAGTTTAAAATAGGAAAGTCCTCAGCAAAATGGAGAATCTTTGGCAGAAGACGACTTTGACTGCGATTAACAGCCCGAAGGTATCGACTAATGTGAATCTCTTTCTTCCTTTAATCCGTTTCCCCGCATCATAACCCACCTCTTGATTAATCATCGTGGCGGTTTTGACCGATTGGCTGTCTAAAACTCCCGCGCTCGCCGCCGTTAGATGACCTTCCATCGTCCTGACGTAATCCTGGAGACAGTCATGGATTTTCAACCATGTTCCGTCTTGAGTCCACTTTCTCAAGTAGTAGTAAGCTAAGACGCATCTTAACCGCCTATCCTTAGATTAGCTAAATCTCCCCTAATCCCTTTACTTTTGCCTCTTGCAAGAGTGCAAGAGTGCAAGAGTGCCTCATCTCAACAAGCAATTTAAATGCGCGGGCAGCTTATACTGTCCCGTCAGGCGGGTAGTCCTGGGGCAGCCACCGCCACGCGCATTACCTACAGAGGACGTAAAATAGGGCGTTGATGACACCGATGCAAAAGTTAGTTCGCGTCTAGGTTTTAAGAAATTCCGCCCAAGAAGATTCATATCTCAAATCAGCAACGCCTTGCATGACTACTTACTATAATTTGAAGTGCGGAATGTGGGTTTTAAAAATTTGCGGAAAGACGCATCTCCGCTTGTAGATCAAAGACAAGCTCAATACAGCGCTTTCCGAGACGGAACATCCCATGCAATCACCGAAAGGCTTACTGTATAAGGACTTCAACCCTAGTAGTTGTACTTGAGCGATCAGCCAAGTGCTGTAATTTCCTTATCAAGAATTAAGAAGATCAGGAAATCAGTTTTGTTTGTGATGGAGTGAAAACTATCTTTTGTGGTCAAAAAATTATCCGCCATCTATTTTGGAAATTATAGGAACAGTATCATGCTTTTAACTCCAAACTTTAACCCTCTTAACTCCCTTAACTTCTCTCATTCTACGACTAACTTTCTTAATTCCGTCCCTCAGCAAGAAATAGCTGAATCCATATCTGTTATTCAATATTTAATCAATCAAATCCCTGAATCTGTGTTGTGGATCGATTTCCAAGGACGGATTAAGCATTACAATGATGCGGCTTGTGCTTTATTGGGATATTCCAGAGAACAGTTATCTAATTTGACTATAGAAGAAGCTGCTCAAGATTTTTTAAACTCAGATTGGTCTAGATACTGGAAATTAATTCAACGTCGAGGTTTTGGACGTTTGATCACACACCATCCTTATTATGGGGATCATCAATCCCTCGATATTACGGTTAACCTTCTCAAATATGGAGATCAAGATTATATAAGCATAGTAGCTCGTTCCTTAAATTTTCTAGAATCTGAAAAAGATGGCTACGCTTGCAGAATTCATCCTTCTGTTAACTCAAAACAAGCTCCTCAATCGTTGATACAGCCTTCTTCTACCCCGCAACCGAATTTCTTTGATTCTTTGGCTTCTTTCTACCCTAATAGTTCTCAATTAAAACCCGTTTTTGAGTTTATTGAGGCAAATTATAGTCAACCGATTACCCTCAATGATGTGGCTGGAGCGGCTGGTTATTCTCCTGCTTATTTAACCAATTTAGTTAAGCGTCGCACCGACAAAACGATTATTCATTGGATTGTGGAACGAAGAATGCTAGAAGCCCGATCCTTGTTACTGAAAACCCATGAGTCAATTACCAAAATTGCCGCCACCGTTGGGTTTACTGACCCCTATTATTTTTCCCGTCGCTTTAGTCAGTTACATAAAGTATCTCCTAAACGTTGGCGAGAAAAATATCAAACTCAAGTAGCTTAAATGATGGCTGAGTTTTAGGTTTTAGGTTCTAAGTATTTAAACTTTACACCTTACATAATCATGATTGAGGTGGGCAATGCCCACCTTAGTAGTGCTTAAATTATCCCTGTTTGATGGCAGGAAGAGACGGAGATTGACGAGAGAGTGAAAGGGTAATACCTAGTTGGGATAAATCAACCGTTTTATATTTTAGGATAAACCCTAAGCCATATTTTTCTACCACAGGAAGCGGTAATTTGGCGGCATGACTATAAACCACTCTAACGGTATCTTGGCTTCCTTTATTGGGTGAGTTATTAGGTTTTTGTTCAACAAATTGACCCAAAAACTGTAGAGAACTATAGGTTTTATTTGCTTGTTGGGAAATTTGGAGAAATTCAGAAATTGCTTGCTCCAATTCCTGTGTCAAGCTATTAATATTCTCCCCAATTTTTAACAATTGATACTCCTGTTTAGATAGCAGTTTTTCTAGCTTATCTTGCAGTTCTGTTTCAAGCTGTACAACGGCTGAAGTTAATAATTCTTGGAGCATTTGCGGAGATTTATGAGCGGTTTCAATCGGTTGAGTAGTGGAATAAATCTCTGTAACAGATGGGTTAAGAACATGAGTCTCTATCATAATTTTTACCTAGTAACTAGCAACTTAACTTTGTTACCTTTTATTGTAAGAAAAAAGGAGTTGAAATTTAATGGATAATATTTTGTATTGTCTGCTAGGTTTTTCGATTATATTTATATGGTAAAAATGTACTAAACTTGACCATAAAAAATAGGAATAAAAAAAATCCAGTTTTGGCGAAAAATAAAACATGGCTGATCAATGGATAGAGGAATAAACTAGGAATATAAGTTAAGCAATCTTAGTTTGCTAAAACACTTTTTTCACGTTAAAGGAACTTAACCCATGATGACAACTGTTCAATCTCCTTCTACCGTTGAAGACATTCAAAACTGGCTCGTTGATCAGTTTGCTCAACAACTCGATGTTGACCTTGATGACATTGATATTGAAGAACCTTTTGATAATTATGAACTCGACTCACGAAAAGCGTTAGTTTTATTAGGACGCTTAGAAAAATGGCTCGGAAAGGAATTAAATCCTGTGGTCATTTTTAACTATCCCACCATTGCTGAATTAGCAACCCGACTAGGAGAATTATATCTTTAACTTTTTCTTGTATTCTTTCTTATTCACTCTCTTCCTCATCACATTTTAGGAGAATTTCACCAATGGTTGCTACTAACACTAATGAGTATGATGTTGTGATTATGGGAGCAGGTTTCGCCGGGGTCTGTCAAGCAAGACACTTACTTCTAAATGTTCCCAACATTAAAATTGCACTCATCGATCCTCGTCCAGAAGAAAGAACTAATAAAGACCTCAAAATTGGCGAATCAATGGTGGAAATTGCCACCTTATTTGTTTGCAAAGAATTGGGGTTATACGAATATATGATCGAAAATCATCCCCCTAAATATGCTCTTAATTTTCATTGGGCAAAAGATGCAGATAAAACTGACACCATTGATGATTATTATCACATTTGGGCGAATCGACAATTTCCCCTTGGCACGTTTCAAATGAATCGGGCAAAGTTTGAACGGGATTTGCTCAAAATGAATAAGAAAATGGGAGCAAGTTTCTATCAAGGGCGTGTGGTTGATGTGGACATTACTCCTACTGATGAGATGCACACCGTCAAAGTTAAAATGATTGACGTAAATTATCACGAACTGAGAGCAAAACACCTTGTTGATGCAGCAGGACGTAAGTTTATTATTGGCCATAAAACTGATAACGTTATTGTAGGTGCAGATAATTTATTTGGAGTTGATACGGGATCGGCTTGGGTACGGGTTAAAAATATAGATCGCACCATTTTTCATGATGGTTATGACCCTTATGGAGCAACTTGTAGCCATTACTATGCAACCAATCATTGGTTTGGTCATGGTCATTGGTTATGGATGATTCCCACAGAAAAAGACTCCCAAGAAATCTCTATTGGAATTGCTCAACATCGCAGTGTTATCGCCAACGACCAAATTAATACTCAAGAGAAGTTTTATGCTTTCCTAAAAGCCAATCACAATCTACTTTATCGCTTATTCACCTCTGGCGAAAATGTCGATTTTCATTATCTTCCTAGAGTTTCCCATACTAGCAAAACGATGTTTTCTCAAGATAATTGGTATGTAGTTGGAGATGCTGCTTGTATTTTTGATCCCTTTTACTCTTTGGGAACAAGTATGATCGCTTTTGCGATTGAAAGTATCACGGAAATTATTCGTTCTCAACTTGCAGGAGAAGCGGATACAGAAGAAAAACGGGCGGCTTACAATGACTTTAACCTTACCTATACTCGATTGAATAATCATCTCATTGAACACCATGATAAACAATTAGGTCATGCTAGTATCATGAGTTGGCGTATTTATGCCGAATATATGTGGTGGTTTGGGATTCAAATTCCCCTTTATGTCGGCAAATGGCATTTAGATACTGGCTTTATTTCCCGTTATGTGCCAAAAGTTCAAGCGGATATAAAAGGATATTGGCATCATCTCTATGAACAATTTAACCAATTAGTTGAGCAGAATAAAAATATTGGTTTTATGGATGCTCATCGTACTGATCAATTAATCTGGGGTTATCATACCCTCAAACACTTCGATGACTTTATCGAAAACACTAAATTTGAACCACGACGGTGCAATGTTTTCGCTGGAATTAAAGCGACCAGTTTTTATACAGCAGTTTGGTATGCAAAGTTCCTCTGGAAAGGATTTGGTTTTTCAGCTTTTCTCAATCGCAAAAATCTGTCCTATCTGTTTGGACATCTTAATGGCGCCCTTCAATCTGCCATTACGGAAATGGTTTATAAGTATTTGACTTGTAAGCTTTCTGATAATAGCCAAATTGAACAAACTCGCCAAGAATTTACCAACTATCGTTATCGTCCTCAACTGAATTCTTGGCTAAAAGAAGAAGTGAAAAGATCGCCCGAAAAAATGCCTATTGGTGTCTAAATTTGGGTCAATCACTTAGGGTAAAAGATAAAATAAAAAATCACAAGATAGCATCTTTTACCTTTAACCCTCCGCAATTGCTGTCTATTACTTACGGATCTCTCAACTATGAAACCTATTGCAATTATTGGGATTGGCTGTCGTTTTCCTCAAGCCAATAATCCTCAGGAATTCTGGCAATTATTATCAAAGGGAATTGACGGCATCACCGAAATTCCTAAGGAGCGCTGGAATATTGATGAATATTATGATGAGAATCCCGAAACACAGGGGAAAATGAATTCTCGTCATGGGGGATTTTTATCGCAAGTTGATGGGTTTGATCCTAATTTTTTCGGGATTTCTCCTAGAGAAGCCTTATTAATGGACCCTCAGCAACGCTTACTCTTAGAAGTAGCTTGGGAAACCATTGAAGATGCAGGAATAACACGGGAACAATTAGCAGGATCGAAAACAGGTGTATTTGTGGGAATTGCCACAAACGATTATAGTCGCATTCATGCAGGATATAGCCACCAACCTCAAGGCTATGATTTAACAGGAAACTGCACAAATATCGCAGCCGGTCGTCTTTCCTATCTTTTTAACTTAAAAGGTCCTAGTTTAGCGGTAGATACGGCTTGTTCTTCCTCTTTGGTCGCAGTGCATCTCGCTTGTCAAAGTTTATGGAATGATGAGTCTTCAATGGCGATCGCAGCAGGGGTTAACCTGATTTTATCCCCTATTGGTCATATTGCGTTAAGCAAATTGAAAGCCTTGTCTCCTGATGGACGTTGCAAAACCTTTGATGAAAGCGCCAATGGATATGTGCGAAGTGAGGGAGTCGGTTGTATTATTCTCAAACCGTTGGCTCAAGCGATCGCAGATAAGGATTCCATTTATGCGTTAATTAGAGGAACTGCTATTAATCATGATGGACGCAGCAAGGGGTTAACGGTTCCTTATGGACCGGCACAAGAAAGCTTGATTCGATCAGCCTTGAAAAATGCCGAAATTGAGCCAAAAGAGCTTAATTATGTGGAATTACACGGGACGGGAACATCTTTAGGCGATCCCATCGAAGCGATGGCCTTGGGAGCTGTGTTAGAAGAAGGACGAGACAAGGATAATCCTTGTTTGGTGGGATCGGTAAAAAGTAATATAGGACATCTCGAAGCAGCGGCAGGAATTGCCAGTGTGATTAAGATGGCACTTTCCCTGAAAAACAAGCAAATTCCGCCCAGTCTGCATTTTAACAAGCCGAATCCTTATATTCCCTTTGATAAGTTACCCCTTAAGCTTCAATCATCTTTAATTACCTGGCCACAACAGGAAACAACCGCCAAGGTGGGAATTAGTTCTTTTGGATTTTCGGGAACAAACGCTCATCTTATCTTGGAAGAAGCTAATTTATCTCACCAAGAACCAATTTCCTTAACTTTCCCTCATTTACTTCCTTTATCTGCCCATAGTCACGAAGCGGTTAGAGATTTAGCTCAAAATTATGAAGATTTCCTGAAAGATCAAGCTTTAACCGCTGAATTTGTCCAGAATCTTTGTTATAGTGCTAGTTTAAGACGGACTCATCATGCTCATCGTCAGGCAGTTCTGGTTCATTCTCCTGAAGAATTATTGAAGGGTTTAAAAGAGTTAGAAACGATTGATTTATCGACTCAATCTAAGCCTTCAAAACGTAAAACCAACATTGCTTTTGTCTTTTCTGGCCAAGGACCTCAATGGTGGGCAATGGGACGGGAATTATTAGCAACAGAACCGGTTTTTCGCTCTGTTATTAAACAATGTGATACTTTGATTCAAAAGTATGCTAACTGGTCATTATTAGCGGAATTTAATGCGTCTGAAGCTCAATCTCGTTTACAAGAAACAGAAGTTTCTCAACCTGCTTTATTCGCTTTACAAGTTGGATTAGCTAAATTATGGCAATCTTGGGGGATTAATCCTAAATCTGTGGTTGGTCACAGCTTGGGAGAAGTTGCAGCCGCCCATTTTGCGGGAATTCTAACTCTTGAGGAAGCCATTCATTTGATTTGTCAGCGCGGACAGTTGATGCAGCAAGCAACAGGAAATGGAAAAATGCTTGCGATTGAATTACCTGTTAATGAGGTAGAAAATTTAATGGCTGCTTGGGAAAATAAATTAGAAATTGCTGCCATTAATAGTCCTTATTCAACGGTTGTATCTGGGGAGTCTCAATCGCTCGATCAATTAATTGCTGAATTGTCCCAAAACCATCCTCATATTTTCTACAAAGAACTCCCTGTTAATTATGCTTTTCATAGTCAACAAATGACTACTTTTGCGGATAAGTTAGTGAAAAAATTAGGAGAGCTTAAGCCTCAAAAAAGCACCATACCAATTTTCTCAACCGTAACAGGTGATCAACAAGAGGGGACATTATTTAATGCCGCTTATTGGGGACAAAATATGCGTCAGACGGTACGTTTTAACCCTGCGATTGAAGCAATGATTAAATCTCGTCATACTATCTTTGTTGAAATCAGCCCCCATCCTGTTTTATTGGGATATATTAAAAGTACCTTGCGAGAACAAGATACTGAGGGATTTGTTTTACCCTCTCTAAGACGAGAACATTCTGAACGGGGAACGCTATTAAATTCTTTAGGAAAGCTCTACACTTGGGGACAGTCGATTAATTGGGAAAAATTATATCCCGAAAATTGTCAGTTTGTTAAGTTACCGCTTTATCCTTGGCAACATGAATCTTATTGGGTAAGTGATGCTAAACCTCAATTTAAGTCTGTTTCTTCTGCTTCTAGTTTACTTAATTTATTAGTTGAAGGCAAAACTGAACAACTAACAGAACAGTTAAATCAAAGTGATCAATTATCACCTGAAGTCAAGCAGTTTTTACCACAATTATTACAGTTATTTGTTGGGGAAGATGCAACAATAACAGGCAAAATGCCTATCCTACAGGATGTGAGTAAAAACTGTTATCAAGTGGAATGGCAACTCAGTCCTTTAAACTTAAAAAATAAGCCTTCTCAAGGAGAACGGTGGTTAATTTTTAATGATAATCAAGGAGTTGGTAAAGCCTTAGCAACAACGCTAAATGATGCTTATATTTTGGTGTCTTCTGGTCAAACTTATCAGAAGTTGGTGTCAGGTCATTATCAAATTAATCCTAATAATGTTAAGGATTTTCAACGGTTGTTACAAGAGCTAACTGAACCGATCACCAAAGTGGTCTATTTATGGGGGTTAGACAGCGATATTAACTCCCAACCCTCTCAAACTCGTTCTTATGCCAGTTTATTGTATCTAACACAAGCTTTAGCTGAATGTAAAACTAAAGAACCCCCTAAACTTTGGGTCATAACACAACAAGCACAACCGGTGAATGATGCTGTTAAACCGCTTAAAATAGCGCAAACGTCCTTATGGGGAATGGGTCAAGTCATTGCCCTTGAATATCCCAATTTATGGGGAGGATTGATTGATTTAGAAGAAAAACAACCATCGTCTCAAGCAATTATTGCTGAAATAACAGAAAATCTAGGAGAAGATCGCATCGCTTTTCGGGATCATCAACGATATGTTGCCCGTTTAGTACCTAATAAAGCAATAAAAAGCTCAAACATCAATTTTAAAAAGACAGAAGCCAGTTATCTCATTACTGGTGGCTTAGGCTCTTTAGGATTAAGTTTAGCAGATTGGTTAATTGAAAAAGGTGCAAATCATTTAATCTTAACCAGTCGGCGAGCCTTAGCTGACCATTCAACGGATAAACAGGTAAAAATCAAAGCTTTAGAGGATAAAGGGGCTACTATTCAAGTAATTGCCGCTGATGTCAGTGATTATCAACAAACCCGTCAACTTTTTCACCAAATTCAAGAAAATTGTCCTCCCTTACAGGGTATTATTCATGCGGCAGGGGTTTTAAGCGATCGCACCATTGACAAGATGGATTTCCATTGTTTTGAGAGCGTATTTAATCCTAAAGCAGCAGGAGCCTGGAATTTACACCAACTTTCTCAAGATTTATCCTTAGATTTCTTTGTTTGTTTCTCTTCCATATCTGCTTTAATCGGATCACGAGGTCAAATTCACTATGCCGCTGCCAACCATTTCTTAGATGGTTTAATGCACTACCGTCGAGAGTCTGGACTCACAGGGTTAAGCATTAACTGGGGACCTTGGGCTAAAGGGGGAATGGCCACGCAAGGCTATGAAGAAGGCTTAAAACGCCTGGGAATCAATCCATTACAACCTAATTTAGCCTTGGATACTTTAGATGCTCTAATCCATGGTAATGTTACTCAAACAATGGTAGCAGAGATTGATTGGTCTAAGTTTAAAACGATTGTTGCAGCAAAAGGACGGGTGGCTTTCTTAGAAGCGTTATTCAAGCAAGATCAGGATAATTTTGGGCAAACGGTCGAGAATTTCCCCCAAACCATCCAAAAAAAACCTCCTCACCGACGAGTCACCCTATTAACCACTCGTTTACAGCAAGAAGTAGCGCAAGTCTTAGGAATTCACGGAGATACTTTACCAGATACTGATAAAGGGTTCTTTGAGATGGGAATGGATTCTTTAATGTCCGTAGAACTGAAACATCGTCTAGAAGGCTTATTTTCTGTCTCTTTACCTTCCACCTTTGCTTTTGAGTATCCCACTATTGGTGATGTGGTGCAGTATTTTGTCCAAGAAGTATTTGCTTGGCAAGATAATTCAGAAAATTCTCAGATTTCTTCGGAAACCGAGTCAACGGACGTTGTAGTACTCCACCAAGCCCTTGCTGAATTGGAGTCGCTGTCAGAAGTAGAAACAGAAGCCCTAATGGAGCGAGAATTGGCGGAATTAGAAGCATTACTTTAACAGTGAACAGCTATCAGTTAAGTAGGTGGGTGGAATTAAATATAAAATGAACGTAGGTTGGGTTGAAGCATGAAACCCAACGCCCGCATGGGTTACGCTACCGCTAACCCATCCTACAAATAATTGTGCCTACCTACTTATCAGTTATCTGAATACCTAACACCTCACACCTAATATCTAAGGAGCATTTTAACATCATGGGTTCTCATCACCAGAAAACAGAATTAACGCCGTTACAAAAAGCAGTTATTGCGCTTAAAGAAGCTCGTAACAAGATTGAAGCCTTAGAACGGCAAAAAAATGAACCGATCGCTATTATTGGCATGGGGTGTCGTTTTCCGGGGGGTGCAAATAGTCCAGAGGCGTTTTGGGAGCTATTATCAAGGGGAAAAGAAGCAATTGTCCCTGTTCCTAGCCAAAGATGGGATGCTGAGGCTTATTATGACGAAAATCCCGATCTTCCTAACAAAACTTATGCTCGTTATGGTGGGTTTATTGACGCGGTAGATCAATTTGATCCGCAATTTTTCGGGATGACTCCGCGGGAGGCGATCGCACTAGACCCTCAACAACGATTATTATTAGAGGTAAGTTGGGAAGCGTTAGAAAATGCCGGAATTGCACCTCAGAAGCTGACAGGGACGCAAACAGGCGTATTTGTGGGCATTGGCTTGGATGATTACGCAAAACGGCAAATTAAGCAACAAATTCCCATTGATGCTTATACGGGATCAGGAAATGCGTTTTGTTTCGCTTCAGGTCGCTTATCCTATTTTTTAGGGCTACAAGGACCGAGTTTAGCCATTGATACCGCCTGTTCTACCTCTTTAGTCACGGTACATCTGGCTTGTCAAAGCTTACGCAATAGAGAGTCAAATTTAGCTTTAGCAGGGGGAGTTAGTTTAATGTTATCCCCGGAGGTGACGTTATATCTTTCTAAAACCCGCGCTTTGTCCCCTGATGGTCGTTGTAAAACCTTTGATAAAGATGCAAATGGCTATGTGAGAGGGGAAGGCTGTGGAATGGTGGTCTTAAAACGCTTTTCTGATGCTATAAGCGATGGAGACAACATTTTAGGCGTAATTAGAGGCTCGGCGGTCAATCAAGATGGCCCCAGTAGTGGTTTAACGGTTCCCAATGGATCAGCGCAAATGGCAGTTATTCGTCAAGCATTGGAGAATGCAAAAGTAAAACCCGAACAAATTAGCTATTTAGAAGCACACGGGACAGGAACAGCGTTAGGCGACCCTATTGAAGTACGGGGGATTAACAATGTACTATGCAAAGATCGTTCCACTGATAACCCCTTAATGGTGGGTTCAGTAAAAACGAATATCGGCCACCTAGAAATTGCAGCCGGGATGGCCAGCCTATTAAAAGTCATTTTATCCCTAAAAAATCAAGAAATTCCCCCCCATCTTCATTTTAAAGAACTTAATCCTGATTTAGCGGCTGCTGCAACCGCTCTCAAAATTCCTACCGCTTCTCTGCCTTGGCAGCGAACAGAAGAACCTAGAAGGGCCGGAATTAGTGCATTTGGATTGAGTGGCACAAATGCCCACATTATCATCGAAGAACCGCCTCAATTAAGCTTTAATCCTTCTGAAGTGGATCGTCCTGCTCATTTACTCACTCTATCAGCGAAAAGCGACGATGCTTTAGATGATTTAGCGCAAAAATGGGTCAACTATTTAGAGAAAAATCCTCAATTAAACCTAGCAGACTTAGCTTTTAGTGCCAACACGGGACGAGGACAATTTAACCATCGTCTGGCAATTTTGGCAAAATCAACCCTTGAAGCCAAGGACTCTTTAACAGCATTTACGCAAAAACAACCTTGTTTGAATGTTTTCAGCCAAGCAGTTGCAAAAAGTCGTCAAAATAAGATTGCTTTCTTGTTTACAGGACAAGGTTCTCAGTATGCAGACATGGGACGACAACTGTATGAAACTCAACCCACCTTTCGTCACGCGTTAGAGGAATGCGATCGCTTATTGCAACCTTACCTAGAAAAGTCCTTATTAGAGGTTTTATACAGTGATTCTAGCTTATTAGACCAAACTGCTTATACTCAACCCGCCCTATTCGCCATTGAATACGCATTATATAAATTATGGCAGTCTTGGGGCATTAAACCTGATGGGGTTTTAGGTCATAGTGTGGGGGAATATGTGTCCGCTTGTGTTGCAGGGGTTTATTCTCTCGAAGAGGGAATCAAGTTAATTGCCGAAAGAGGACGCTTAATGCAGTCTTTACCCCAAAAAGGCGCAATGGCGGCCATATTTGCCCCTATTGAAACAGTAAAATCTGTTATTTCTCCTTATGGGGATCAAGTTGAGATTGCCACTATCAATAGTTCGGAAAATATCGTTATTTCGGGTGACAAGGAAGCGATTAATCGGATTAAAGCGGATTTAGAATCACAAAGCATTGAAGTGCGTCTGCTTCAGGTATCTCATGCTTTTCATTCCGGGATGATGCAACCGATATTAGCAGAATTTAAAGTGATCGCTGCTAAAATTAGCTATAAAACACCCCAATTAGATTGGATTTCCACCGTCACAGGTGAAGAAATCAGCCAAGCAGTAACAGAGGACTATTGGTGTCAACAAGTGCGTCAATGCGTCCAATTTGCCCCAGCAATAGAAACCTTAGCCAGCCAAGGTTATAATCTATTTATTGAAATCGGCTCTCATCCGATTTTAACGAGATTGGGTCAAAAAACCTTAGCAAACCCTGATTATCTGTGGTTATCTTCCCTACAACGAGGACAGGATGATTGGCAAATTTTATTACAAAGTGTGGCAAAATTAGCCGTTTCTGGGGTTAATATTGATTGGAATGGCTTTGATAAAGATTATGCTCGTCTTCGTCTTCCTTTACCTACTTATGCTTTCCAAAAACAACCCTACTGGTTAACCGTAGGGGAGCCTAGTTTGCGCCCAACCCAAGAGACAGAAACCGTAGAAGAACAAGACTTACACCAAAGCCAAGAAAGAGAAACTGTAGGGGTACCAGACTTGCGCCCAACCCAAAAACAAGACGAAACCAAGGCTGAAAGCTTAGAAAGTCAATTAATTGCCTTAATAAGTAAAATTACGGGTTTAAATCCTCAGCAATTGAGTTTGAATGTTTCCTTGGAAGCAGATTTAGGGTTAGATTCTATTATGATGACCCAATTAATGAACGGGTTACTATCATTAATTCCTGAAGAACAACGTAGTCAATTTAGTGAAACCTTTTCCCTACGCCATTTAATGCAAGTCTCCAATCTTCAGGAATTATTAACCATTCTTCAATCTCATACTTCATCCCCCAAATCTCAAATCTCTAACCCCAAACCACAAACCAAAAACCTCCAACTACAATCCTCGAATCTGGTTCCTATTCTCCATAGTCAAATTCCCTTGTTAATGAGTTATTGGAGTCTCAATTCTAATAGTTTATTTACTAAGGTTAAAATTGCAGGAGAATTTGACTTAAATATTGCTCAACAAGCATGGAAACTGTTAATTAATCGACATCCCATGTTACGGGCGCAATTTCAGATTCGAGAAGATGCCACCTGCTTTGCAGACTATCAATTAGAAGTGCTAGAAAACCCCATTCCTCCTGAAATTATTGTTAAAGATTTCACCACTTTAACTCCCGATGAACAAGGGGAGAAAATTGAAGAAGAAATCTATCATTGGTTAAACTATAACTGGTCTTTAACGCAATGGCCACTGCATGGATTTTCTGTTCTTAAATTATCTGATCAAATTCATCAATTATTTTTAGGGAATGAACACTTAATTTCGGATGGTTTAAGTAACCATGTCATAATTCGGGAATTCTTGGAAATTTACCGGGCTATAGTTGCTAAAGAAACGCCAAATCTTCCCCCTACATTGACTGTAGAAGATTATCGAAAACAGGTTCAATTAATGAACGATTGGCAAGATATTGAGGAAGATCGAGCCTTAGCAGAATACAATAATGCTGTGTCTGGAATGTCCTATCGTTGGCAACCTAAACAGCAGAAAAATGCTCAAAAATCTCCTCTCTTTTACAATCAAAAGTATCTACTTTCAGCAGAAACTACCTCTCAATTAATCGACAAAACCCGTCAATGGCGAGTCCCGATGAATGCACTATTATTAGGTGCATTTCTAAAAACTATGTCACAAATAGATTCAAAAGCTGAAAATATCGGAATTTCGATTCCCACCAGTGGACGAATTTACCCCGAAGTAGATGCAACAGGTGTGGTTAGTAGTTTTGCTCAAAATCTGGCATTAAGTTTTACTAAACCTCAATCTGAGCAAGATTGGCCGACCTTTTTAAGCCAAATTCAGCAAACTGTACAACAACATATTGGCACAGGTTTAGATCGGGCGCAAACTCGTCAAATGGGAACAATTTTTCGAGACAATATTACCCTAGAAAAGGGTAAAATTCCCCCTCATAGTCTTTCTTTAATACAGGAGGCTTTAAAGTCTAATTTATACCTTCCTTATACGGGACAAACTCACCTTCAACCTCAGTATGATGCTTTATCAATTACTGACTATCAAGCAGGAGGAATGAACGCAACTGGAACAATTGATATTTTGCAAGAAATATTTAATAATCGTCTTCATTTATTTGCAAGTTACGATTACCATCACTTTGACTTATTGCTAATAGATCAATTAATGACAGCCTATGTCAGCCAAATTGAAGAACTAGCCAATTTACCCGTCCAAGATCAAGTTATTATTTCTCATTCTTCGTCTATTTCTCTTAATACAGAGATTGAAGAAATGCTACGACAAATAACTTCCAAAATTTGTCATTGGACAATTGAAGAAGAAGAAATGAGTGATGATTTGGAGGCAGATTTAGGACTAGATTCTTTAGAACGCATTCGCCTTGTTACCAAGCTAGAAGGGATTTATGGCAAACAATATCGCCAAGACCTTTTAAATTGTCGAACTTTACAAGAAATGGCTGCTATTTTAGCCCCATCTCAACCTTCAATCGTCAACAGCTATTCGTAAAATATAGCCCGACAAATTAATGTTAGGACGAAGAAAAATATGTCATTCCTGCGGTAGGTAGGAATCCACAAATATTTATGATATCCTGAACTTTTTTTGTCCGGCTATACCTCAATCAGCGAAGGTTCGTTATCAGTCCTTAATGGCTACCTTTTAAAAGACCAATGGGCGCAAGCCTTGCGCCCCTACCACCTAACATCTAATAGAGGATTATTCTTATGGCTTTTTCCCCCGAAATTCCCTACTATAAAATTATTAAACAAGCACAATTAACCCCTGATGCGATCGCTGTTTTAGATGAGACTTGTCCCCTAACTTATCAACAATTAGACCATCTTTCTAATCAAGTTGCTGCTTATTTACAGACTCAAGGTGTTAACCCCAATACCAGAGTAGGAATTATGACGGAACGAAATCCAGGCATGATTATTGGTATTTTGGGAATTCTTAAAGCCGGTGGCTGTTATGTACCCTTAGATCCCGATTATCCCGTCGCAAGATTGCGTTATATTCTTCATCATGCCACTATCGAGATTTTACTTACCGAACATCAGGTAAGTGAACAGTTAATTTCTTGTGTGACAGAACCTTTACCCTTGCAAACCATCCTCTTTTTAGATGAAGGAGAAAGATTAAACAAAATTAATGATTTAACTCAGATTACCACTTCTATCTGGCAAAAACACAGTAAAGAATCCATAAATCTTTGTAATCGTCCTGAGGATTTAATGGTAATTCTTTATACGTCTGGATCAACAGGACGGCCAAAAGGGGTAATGTTAAACCATCGCGGTTATATGAATCGTCTAGAATGGATGCAAAAAACATTTTCCCTGAAAACAGGCGATCGCATCGCACAACGCACCTCTTTTTGCTTCGATATTTCCGTATGGGAAATTTTCTGGACGTTAATGGAAGGTGCAACAATATGTCCCGTCAAACGCGAAGTAGTCTTAAATCCTTGGGAATTTGCTGCATGGATTAAAAAGACTAAAATTAATGTAATGCACTTTGTTCCCTCCCTTTTTGGGGAATTTATCAGTGCGATTGAAAACGAATCTTGGACATTTCCTGATCTACGCTGGTTAATCTTTAGTGGGGAAGCTTTACCCATGTCTTTTATCCAAAAATGGCTTGATTGTTATGGATTAAAGACAGGTTTAGCCAATCTTTATGGACCGACAGAAGCCTCAATTGATGTGACTTACCATATTATTACAGAACGTCCTGACGAACGCACCAGCAGCCAAATTCCCATCGGAAAAGCGATCGATAATGTCTATCTCAAAGTGTTGGATGATCAGATGCAACCGGTTAAACAAGGGGAAATGGGAGAACTTTGGCTTGGTGGCGTACAATTAGCGTTAGGATACCTCAAAGATCCTGAAAAAACCGCTAAAGCGTTCTGTTCTAATCCTTTTTCTGATGTCTCTGGTGACTATATTTATCGGACAGGTGATCTAGTCAAGGAATTACCCGATGGTACGCTGGAATATCATGGACGTATCGATAATATGGTCAAAATTCGGGGTTTTCGCATTGAATTAGGGGAAATTGAGAGCATCTTAACCACTCATCCCAATGTCCGCGAGGCCGCCGTTTTAGCTATTGATTACGGCGAAGGACAAAAACGATTAATTGCTTGTTTATCGGGGGATAAAATCAAAAACCGAGTTCTCAAAGCACATTTAGAGCAGAAACTCCCCCATTATATGATTCCTCAACGATTCGCTTGGTTTCCACAACTTGCTAAGAATCATAACGGAAAGTTAGACCGTAAAGCATTAGCCGCCGAATTACTTCCTGCTCCCGCTGCTCCCTCGGCTCCCCCTACTCCTTCTCTTATCCCCCTTGGACCGGCACAAAGTTGGTTAGTCAACTATTTTGAACCTCCCTATCAATGGTTGGGTTATACTCGTTTTCTCTATCATCAGTCTTTGAATCTTGATATTTTCAATCAAGCTGCTAATCTTTTGGTGCAACGTCATGAAGCTTTTCGGACGGTTTGCCTACAAAATCAAGGTAAATGGCAGCAATACTTGATCAATGATCCTCAACCTATCCTGGCAGAGTATTGGGATGGAAGCCACTTAACAGAAGCAGAACGTAATGCTAAAATTCAAGCTCAAATGTCAGATTTAGCTAAAAAAATCCAGATTGACCGTTGGCCACTCACTGCCACTCTTGTCGTTAAAGTTAGTCCCTATTGCTACGATATTACGATGGTCGCTCACCACATCATTGCCGATATGTTAAGTGCAACCATCTTGTTTAAGGAACTTTGGAGTGCCTATCATCAATTATTGGTAGGAAGTGATCCGACTTTTCCTAACCCTAATCCTCAGTCTTACTTAGATTTTGTGCAAGTCTTGAGGGATGAGGAGAAAAAAGGAACAATGAACGAACACTTGAATTATTGGAAGGAACAATTTCCCGATGCAGAGAGTCGCTTTGAAGTCCCCGTCGATCATGTCAAAGGCCCAAATATTGAAGCTTCTGCCGAAAGTGCGCGATTTGTCCTAAGTAAAGCGCAAACTAAACAGTTATTAAGCCAAGGCAAGGTTTATTATCAGTCTAACTTTTATCCTATTCTCCTTGCTCCTTTATACCGTTTATTAGGTGATTGGAGTCAACGCAAACAGGTGGTTATCAGTCATCGTAGTCATGGGCGAGATTTAGGCGAAGGTCAGTCTTTTATGGAAAGTATGGGCAATTATGCTGTAAATTTTCCCATAGGCATTAATTTATCCACTTCTACGACTTGGCAAAAAACTATCAGTACCATCAATGAGCAGTTTGAAAGCTTACCAATGAATGGCGTAACTTATGATTGGATAGGTGAGTCTTTACCTGAATATCTCTATCCTGATAGTAATTTAACCCCAGTAAGGGCTAATTATCTGGGAAATCGTTCGGTTCCTCTCTCTGACTTGTTTGAGTTTGTTTATGGCGAGCGCGATTGTCGTTTATCGCCACTGGATCAAAAACGTACCACATTGATTGAATTCTTTTTCCTAATCATAGATGGTCAGTTAGAGATAAGAATTGAATATTCTCGTAATTTCCATCTTCCTACGACCATTGAAAAAATCGGACAAGATTACCTCATTCTTCTTGAGGAATTAGTGCCTATTGGTGTTGCTGATTCCTAACCTTTCAGGGGGGAGTGTCAAGCAGTCCGTGGCATTGACTCATATTAAATCCGTTTGATTAAGTCAGGAGAATACTTTGGCAAAAGTGCTACCTCGAAAATGTCTTGACTATCGTACCCCGAATGAGGTATTCCCCAAAGGTAGATCAGATAGTGATGCAATTCAGACTTGAATTGGCGTCACCAAGAGCGTGATGGACTGCTCTAGTTACCAGATTTTTCCCCCCCCGAACGCTTACTAAAAATCATCCATTTGTGAGAGTAGATCATCCATTGTATAAACTTGGAACTCTGCCTAAACTGAAGCTAAAGGGAATCAAACAATTCTTTGTTCATTCTTTAAGAACTATTCGTTGTCTCTACAGACTGCTATATTATTGATTGGAGAACACACCTACAATGTCTGCTCAATCCTCAACCTCTAGCCTAACTGCTTTACAAAAAACACCGATCGCTATTATTGGAATGTCGGCCTTATTTGCTAAAGCCAAGAATTTACAGGAATATTGGCAAAATATTCTCGGTAAAGTGAATGGAATCACTGAAGTGCCAGAAAGTGCCTGGAATTTAGAAGATTACTATGATCCAGACCCGAAAGCACCAGATAAGACCTATGGTAAATGGGGGGGCTTTTTGCCTAAAATTGATTTTGACCCCTTAGAATTTGGTCTGCCACCTGATACGTTAGAAGCTTTAGATTCGGCTCATTTACTTGGTTTAGTGATGGCTAAACAAGCTTTAGAAGATGCGGGTTATAACCAAGGAAAAGAGTTTAATCGAGAAACAACAGGGGTTATTTTAGGAGGAAGCGGACTCTGGAAAAGCATTACTCCCTTAACCAGTCGTCTGCAATATCCTCTCTGGAAGAAAATTTGCCAAAAAAGTGGTTTATCTCAAGAACAAACCGACAAAATTATCGAAAATATGAAGGCTGCCTATGTGCCTTGGCAAGAAAATTCTTTCCCCGGTATGTTACCAAACGTCGTAGCAGGTCGTATTACTAATCGCTTTGATTTAGGAGGAACTAATTGTGTGGTGGATGCAGCCTGTGCGAGTTCCTTAAGTGCTTTAAAAATGGCGATCAGTGAATTAATTGAAGGCCGTTGTGACATGATGCTTACAGGGGGCTTTGACACGGATAATTCCATCCTTAACTATATGTGTTTTAGCAAAACTCCAGCTTTTTCTAAGAAAGATTGTCTCAATCCCTTTGATGCTACCTCCGATGGCATGATGGTAGGGGAAGGATTGGGAATGCTGGTGATTAAACGGCTTGAGGATGCAGAACGAGACGGAGATCGCATCTATGCAGTAATTAAAGGCATCGGGACTGCTAGTGATGGTCGTTTTAAAAGTATCTATGCACCGCGTCCTGAAGGTCAAATTAGAGCCTTACGGCGTGCCTATCAAGAGGCGGGATTTTCTCCCGCTACCTTGGGGTTAGTTGAGGCCCATGGTACTGGAACACCAGCAGGAGATTTTTGTGAATTTACAGCCCTGAATGAGGTTTTTAGCGAAAATAACGCAGAAAAGCAAACGATTGCTCTGGGTAGTGTCAAATCTCAAATTGGTCATACCAAGGCGGCGGCGGGTGCTGCAAGTTTAATTAAAACGACTTTGGCCTTACATCATAAAATTCTTCCTGCTACCATTAACATTACCGAACCCAACCCTAAATTTAAGATTGAAGACTCGCCTTTTTATCTCAACACCGAAACCCGTCCTTGGTTGTCCAAAGGAGAGACACCGAGACGAGCCGGGGTTAGTTCCTTTGGTTTTGGGGGAACTGATTATCATGTGGTGTTAGAAGAATATACGCCCAAATTACCCCAAGGAGAAAATCGAATTCATCACCGTCCCCAATCAATTTTACTCTGGGGTCAAAATCCTGAAGAATTAAGACAAACTTGTCAAAAAGCTCTAGAACAGTTGCAATCTCCCCAAGGGTCACAAGTTTATATTGAACTACAAAATCAAAGCAAATCGGCTCAACTTCCCTTAAAGGTTGCTAGAGTGGGCTTTGTTGCGACTTCCTTGGCGGAAGCTATTAAATTACTACAAGCAGCCGTTAAACAGTTGCAAAAACAGCCTCAAGCAGAGGCATGGGAACATCCCCAAGGTATTTATTACCGTAAGACGGGGTTATTACTGGAGGGAAAAGTCGTAGCATTGTTCCCCGGCCAAGGTTCTCAATACCTGAATATGGGTCGAGAAATTGCCCTAAATTTGCCAGAAATCCAAACCGCTTATCAAAAATTGGACATATTGAGAGCTAAAGCGGGTTTAACGCCCCTTTCAGCAGGATTATTTCCGATTCCTACCTTTAACGAGGTGGACGAAAAACGGCAAACCTCTTTACTGCAACGGACGGAAAATGCTCAACCTGCGATCGGGGCTTTCAGTGTAGGACTGTATAAAACGTTGCAAAAGACGGGATTTAAGCCAAATTTTGTGGCCGGTCACAGTTTTGGGGAATTAACCGCACTCTGGGCCGCAGGCGTTTTCACCGACGACGATTATTATTACTTGATCCAAGCTAGAGGCCAGGCTATGGCCGCACCGAAAGGAGCCACCCCTCAAGGGGCGATGTTAGCGGTGACGGGGAAAGTATCTCAGATAGCGCAATGGGTTGAAGGAATGGCCAATGTGCAGATTGCTAACTATAATGCACCTGAACAGGTGGTATTATCGGGATTAGCCTCAGAAATTGCCACTATTGAGAAGATTTTAAGCTCTCAAGGCTATCAGGTTACGCCTTTACCCGTGTCTGCTGCTTTTCATACTTCTCTAGTACGTCATGCTAGTCAACCCTTTGGGAAAGCGTTGGATCAAGTGACGTTTCATGCGCCCCAACTTCCGGTTTATGCTAATGTGACCGCGGCCCCTTATCCCAAAGATTTATCAGGGATGCGTCAGCTTTTAGAAGCTCAGTTGTTGAATTCGGTTCAGTTTGTCCAACAAATTGAAAATATTTATGCTCAAGGCGGATATTGCTTTGTGGAAATTGGACCGCGCCAAATTCTCACTAACTTAGTTAAACAGATCTTAGGCGATCGCCCTCATCTGGCCATTGCACTCAACCCCAGTCGGCAAAAGGACAGTGATGTTCAACTCTCACAAGGAGTAATGCAGCTTCGAGTTTTAGGTTTACCGTTAAACGATCCGGAAAATGCAGCTTTGACGGTGAAGACTCCTTCAAGCAAACGCAAAGGTATGATCCTGAAGCTGAATGCAACCAACTACATCAGCGATAAAACCAAAGCTTTGATCGGAGCTGCATTACAACCTGATTCACCTGCGGAAATAGAACCGTCAGTTGATTCCCAAACGGTTGAATCTAAGTGTGAGGAAGTGAAAGGGTCGGAAAACGAGGAAATTTTAGCCTCTATTCCTTCCGTCAACCCTTATCCTTCTGATTCTCAGCCTCTTTCAGAGGAAATTCCAACACTCAATTTATCTATCGTTTCTCGAGATCAAACTGTAACCATGACTATGAACAACGCTATTTCTAACAACATCAACCCTCTTTTACAGGCATTCTACCAATATCAACAGAGTCTTGCCAAGGTTCACGAAGAGTACATTAAACATCAATCCCAGAGTTTTCAATCAGTGTTGCAGTTATTCAAACAAAAAGAGATGACAGCAGTTGCTCAAATTGACGAACTCTCTACTCCTGCTGCTGCTTCGGAGAATTCAAAATTTGATCGGCAAAATTCAGAGGTTTCCTCTGTTAGCTTTCCTGATCCTACCCCTTTTAAGTCTGAACCTCAGCCCTTACGGACTCCAGAACCTCAACCTTTAAACACTGCACCTCAACCCTTACCGACTCCCGAACCTGAACCTGTTCACATTTCCCCCATTGTCAACTACTTAGAACCTCGTCAACCCATTGCAGCCATCTCTACACCTGAACCTGTGTCAGAAGTGAGCGAACCTTCTTTAGACTCCATTCAAGATGATGCACTAAGTCAAGCCTTATTAGAGGTTGTCAGTGAAAAAACAGGCTATCCTACGGAAATGTTGGAATTAGAAATGGATTTAGAGGCAGATTTAGGCATTGACTCGATCAAACGGGTAGAAATCATGGGAAGTCTGCAAGAAGCTTTCTCTGGGTTGCCCAAACTTAGCCCTGAAGCATTAGCAGAAAAACGTACCCTAGCCCACATTGTTCAGTATTTGAGGGAGAAAATGATGGTGACAGAAAAAAAAATAGCTTAGTTGTTACCTCTACCCAGTCTAACCATCGAAAACACGGTGATATTGGACGTTATCAAATGAAACTGAAGCCCCTTGCTGCACCTGATTATTGGGATTTTCCCTCAACCCCTGATCAAACCTGTTTGGTGACCGATGATGGTTCATCTACTACTGCCCAAGTTGCTCAAAGTTTGCTAAACCAAGGCTGGCAAGTTGTGGTTCTCAGTTTCCCTCAATTCCTTATTCCTGTGCGTTCTTCTCTTCCTGCGGGGGTTCGACATTTTGTTCTCAATCATTTAAGTGAAGAACATTTACAAGCACAATTGGGAGATATATTTAAAACTTGTGGACTGATCGGCACATTTATTCATTTACATCCTCTCTCTCAGGGGTTTAATCAAGATCAAGAGACTTCAATTAATTCTGATCAAGCGATTGTTAAACAAGTGTTTTTACTAGCCAAACATCTTAAATCTTCTCTGACGCAAGCGGCCAGTCAAGGACGCAGTTGTTTTCTCAGCTTAACCCGTTTAGATGGAGAATTTGGTCTCAGTGGAAAACGAGAATTTAGCCCTATTAGTGGCGGTTTATTTGGCTTAACGAAAACCTTAAATCTAGAGTGGGAATCGGTCTTCTGTCGCGCTCTAGATATTAGTCCCGACTTAGATGAAATGACAACGGCTCAAATTGTTTTAGCTGAATTGCATGATCCTAATAGCTTAATTCAAGAGGTGGGTTATACCCCAAAAGGTCGAATGACTTTGACTTGTGAATTAGCTTCTTTGAGCAGTAATTAGGGAAAAGTTAATAGTTAGAATAAAATTAGCTGGGCGCGAGCATTGCGCCCCTACAGAATTATATTTATTCAAATAAATTACGGTATAAATTCTGATTTTTAGCTAATATATACTAACTATTAAATATCAACTATCAACTATCAATTATCAACTAACACGGTATGTTCCCCATGATTAATGATACTCAACTTAATTCATCTTCGGTGGTTATTGTCAGTGGTGGTGGCCGAGGAATTACGGCTCAATGCGTTATCTATTTGGCGCAACAATATCATTGTAAATTTATTTTATTAGGTCGTTCGCAAATTTTAGATCCTGAACCTGAATGGAGTCTTTCTTGTCAAGATGAATCTGAGTTAAAGAGGCAAATTATGCAACATTTAGCAACTCAAAATGAAAAACCAACTCCGAAAAAAGTTCAAGCACTGTATCAACAACTCTGTCAAAGTCGGGAAATTAAGCAAACCTTATCAGAGATTGAAAAAGTAGGAGGAAAAGCCGAGTATTGCAGTGTTAATGTTACCGATTCACAGCAAGTAAAAGCAACTTTAAGACCGATTATTCAACGTTGGGGAGAGATTACGGGCATTATTCATGGTGCGGGAACGTTAGCAGATAAATTAATTGAAAACAAAACTGAACAGGATTTCGATAAGGTTTATAGTGTCAAAATTGATGGGTTAAATAGTTTATTAGGTTCCCTAGAAGTTAACCGATTAAAATTTATTGCCTTATTTTCTTCTTTTGTTTCATTTTATGGCAATATCGGTCAATCTGACTATTCTTTAGCTAACGAAATTTTGAACAAGTATGCTTATTTACTTCAACAAAAATATCCTAAATGTCATGTGGTTTCTATTGGGTGGGGTCCTTGGGATGGGGGAATGGTGACACCACAGCTTAAACAGTTGTTTGAGCAGCAAAATATTAAGGTTATTCCTCAACAAACAGGGGCGCAAATGTTAGCAGAAGAATTAACCCAAACTCAAGCTAAAACCCCTCAAATTATTGTGATGAGTAACCCTATTTCTCCTTCTCCTAAACTGGTTACACCGCAAAAGCATAGTTACCGTTTATATCGTCGGTTGACGTTACGAGGAAACCCTTTCGTTTATGATCATGTCATCGGGGGAAATGCAGTTTTACCCGCGATGTGTGCCTTAGCATGGATCACTAATAGTTGCGAACAACTTTATCAAGGATATCGTTTTTTAAGTTGTCATAACTATCAGGTGCTTAAAGGAGTTGTCTTTGATAAAAGTTTAGCTAATTTGTATTGTTTGGATCTGACTGAAGTTGATAAAACAGAAGATGAAATTAAATTTGAAGCCTTAATTTGGAGTGAAACCGCTAAAGGAATTCCCCTTTATCATTATCGGGGGATTATTAATATTACTAAACAAGTAATAGCTGAGAGAAAACTTGAGGAAAGTATTCAGACTGTTACGGAATCTTTCCTTAATTTACAACCCTATCAAGCAGGAGTTCTTTTTCATCAGCCCAGATTTCAAGGAATTAAGAAAATCTTAGAAATTAATAAAAACGAACTTGTTTTTAACTGTTACTTACCTCGAATTTCTGCACAAGATCAAGGACAGTTTAGTGTTCAATCCTTTAATTCTTATACGGCTGATCTCTTGTTTCAATGTCTTTTAGTTTGGGTCAGAAAACACTACAATTCTGGTAGTTTACCCCTAAAACTAAATGAGCTTGAGCAGTTTAGTTCCCTCCCTTTTAATCAAGAATTTTGGATCAAATTATCCATTAATGAACATAGTGATACTAAGGTAATTGCTAATGCACTTGCTTATAATTCTCAAGGGAAAATTTATTTAGAAGCAAATAATATGGAGGTTACTTTGAGTTCTTGTCTTAATGTTTTGTTTCTTAACAATACGGTGAATTCATCGAATACTGTTTGCTTGTAATTTTTTCTCAATTGATACCCTATTTACATTTTCACAGGAGATATTATGAAACCTTCCAAATTAGCGATCGCTGGACTAAGTGGCTTCTTTAATCAACTGTTAACCAGTCAACAACTATCAGCTTTAATTTATCAAGGAAACTCCCTTGATTATTCTAACAAACCGATTAGTGATCATTCTTGGTCTATCTTATCAAAGATGTCTGATCAAGGGTTAAAAGATTGTACTTGTAAGATAGGAAAAAAAGTCGCTTTAATTACTGCTAATAATATTAGCAACAATCAAGAAACTGAGCTTAAAAATATTAGTTATCAATTGGAAAGATTATGGAATTGTTCCATTGTTCCCTTTCAATTAACCCAAGGATCTGATTCTTTATTAAAGTCTCTCGAATTAGCCCAAATTCTCTTAACCGCCAAAGAAGTTGATACAGTTATTATTAGTGCGCTTAATAGGAATTGTGAGTCTATTATTGGCGGAGCTTTAATCCTCAAAGATTATGAAACAATCCCCAACAATAATAATACGCTTTTTTACGGGATTATTGATAGCTTTAGTAAAATAGTTAACCCCTTATCTTCTCCATCAGTTGCGATTAAACAAAGTTGTCAGCAAGCATTTAAAAATGCTAAGATTCACCCCTCAAATATTGGTTATTTAGCTGTTTCCTCAAGAGAGATAGATCAAGGGTTATTAGAAGCTTATTATGCTAATCATAATAACCTAACTTGTGCAGTTGGAACAGTCCAAGAGAATAATAATAACTTAGGGATAACTGAAGATTTAATTAGCTTAATTAAAACAGCACTTTGCTTAAAAAATCGTTATCTTCCTGCTTCCGCTCAACTGTTAACTTCTAATCTTACTCAAGAATGGCAAAATAGTTCTTTTTATCTACCTGATGTATCACTTCCTTGGTTTCTTGAAAAAGGACAAGAAAAACGCTATGCTGCGCTTAATTTAGTCAATCAAAATAATACTTATAGTCATTTAATTTTATCGGAAGCAACTCCTCAAAGTACACCCAATAATGGCTATTTACCCTATGCACCATTTTATCTATTTCCCCTCGCTGGAAATGATAGTTCATCTTTACAAAGTCAGCTTGATAACTTAACCCATAGTATTGAAAACAGTTTCTCCTTACCCCATCTTGCCAAAGAGAATTTTATTCAGTTTCAACAGAATTCTCAGTCTCCTTATGTTGTAGCAATTGTTGGGAATAACAAAGAAGCTTTGCAAAAGGAAATTAAACAGGCTAAAAAAGGAATTGATAAAGCCTTTCATACAGGAAAGCCGTGGAAAAGTCCCCAAGGAAGTTATTTTACCCCTAAACGGTTAGGAAAAGTGGGTAAAGTCGCTTTTGTTTATCCTGGTGCGTTTAACTCCTATTTAGGAATGGGAAGAAATCTTTTTCAATTATTCCCTAAATTATGGGAGAGAGCAGAGAGTTTAATTAGTGATCCTGCTACCTTTTTTCAAGCAAACTCTCTTTATCCTCGCCGTCAATCTCCCCTTTCTAAACAAGACTTAGAAACCCTAGAAACTCAATTCATTGCTAACCCTTTATCTCTCTTAGAAACGGGAACGGGTTTTGCGGTTTTATTCACCGAAATTATGCAGAAATATTTCAAGATTAAACCTGATGCTGCCTTCGGTTATAGCATGGGAGAAAGTACCATGATGTATTCATTAGGAGTGTGGCCAAATGCGGATCAAGGAAGTCAATTTGTTCATTCTTCTCCCCTATTTAAAACCCGTTTAATGGGAGCTAAACAAGCCGTTGCAGAATCTTGGGGTCAACCGATAGATGAAAATTCATGGAGTAGTTATGTTTTAATGGCTACAGCTGAAGCAGTTCAGGAATGTCTAAAAACAGAAAGTAAGGTTTATTTAACCCATATTAATACCCCTCAAGAAGTTGCGATCGCAGGAGATTCTCAAGGTTGTTTACGGGTGATTGAAAAATTACAATGTGATCGGTTTCGTTCGCCTTCTGATATGGTTTTACATTGTGAAGTTATGCAATCAGAATACAATGAGTTTCTTAAGCTAAATACGGTGACAATAGGAACACCACCTGATACTATTTTTTATTCCTCTTCTCATTATGATTCTCTGGCCTTAGAACAAGAGAAAATTGGTGAGCATTTAAGTCAAGGAATGTGTCAAATGTTAGATTTTCCTCGCTTAATTGAACGCACTTATCAAGACGGGGTAAAAATTTTTCTAGAATTAGGATCAGGAGGAAGTTGTTCTCGTTGGATATCGGAAACTCTTGGTCAAAAAGAGCATCTTGCATTGTGTATTAATCGTCGAGGTGCTGATGATTTAGCGACCATTATTAAGATGTTAGCACAATTAGTCAGTCATGGGGTAGAACTAGACTTATCCCCTCTTTATTTAACAGATGAAGCAGAAACCTTAGAGGCGATTTTTAAGACAGTGTTAACCACAGCACCCAAAGCTAATATTGAACCCCAAACTGAGCAACAAAATTCAATTATTCGAGAAAATACTGCTTCTCAAAAAGTCGCTGCTTTAGTCGCTTCTTCTACTCAACTTCTTTCCCAAGTTCCAACCATTTCTACAGTTGATCATTTAAGAACAAGCGTTATTTCTTCTCATCCTAAAACCGTTAGACCTTGTTTATTTGATCAACCTGAGATTCTCGAATTTATTGAAGGTAAAGTCTCTAAGGTTTTTGGTCAAGAATATGAACCCATTGATCATTATACCCAACGAGTCAGAATGCCGTCTCCTCCCTTTTTGTTCGTCAGTCGGGTGACTCAATTAGAAGGAAAATTAGGTGATTATAAATCAGGTTTCATCGAAACAGAATATGATGTACCAGAAGATGCTTGGTATGCAGTAGATGGTCAATTAACGGTAGGAATTTGTAAAGAAGCCGGCCACGGACTCCTGATGCTATTAAGTTATATCGGGACAGATTTTGAAAATCAAGGAAAACGCTCTTTCCGTTTATTAGATTTATCTGCAACCTTCTTATTTGAACAACCTGAAAATGTTAAGTTGTTACGGTGTCGAGTTAAGATCACCTCTTCGGTTAAAACTGATGATAGCTTATTAATTTTCTTCCAAGGAGAGGTGTTAATTGGGGATCAAGTTTGGATGAAACTTCATGACGGTTGTGCTGGACTCTTTTCTGATGAAGAATTAGAAAAAGGACAGGGAATTGTGCTAAAAGAGGCTGAAGAAAAAGAAAGAAACTTGATTAAAAGACAACAGTTTACTCCTCTTTTAACTTGTTCTAAGTCATTCTTTAAAAAAGAAGAACTTCTTAATCTAAGTCAAGGCAATATTGAGGCTTGTTTAGGGAAAAACTATCAACAAAATGGCTTAAATTCTTCCCTCAGATTACCCCCAGAAAAACTCTTAATGTTAGAGAAAGTGATGATGGTAAATCCTCAAGGAGGAATAGCTGGACTAGGGTTAGCAGTGGGAGCAAAACAGATCACTCCTGAGGACTGGTATTATTCTTGTCATTTTAAAAATGACCCCACTTTACCGGGGAATTTAATGATTGAAGGAAGTATCCAACTGGTGCAATTTTATTGTTTATGGTTAGGGTTACAAACTCACAGGAAAGATGCTCGTTTTCAGGTGATTCCTAATCAAACCCAAGCAGCCCGTTTTCGGGGACAAGTGACTCCCCAACATGGAACTTTAATGTATCAAATGGAGGTGTTAGAAATTGGACTTTCTCCTCAACCTTATCTTCTGGCTAATGTGGATGTTATTTTTGGCGGAAAAACCATTGCTACTATTAAAAATATTGGTGTTCAACTGGTAGAAAAAACAGACACCATTCCCAGTATTTTCCCACCCATTGAGTCAGGAACATTCCCCCATATTTCCCAATTATCAAAACAGTCATCGGTTTTATTTAATGAAAACCAATTAAAAACCTTTGCTAAAGGATCAGTGGCTGCCTGTTTGGGATCAGAATTTGACATTTATGAAAATCGTCAATCGGTTCGTTTACCTAACGGGGAGTTTCAGTTAGTCAGTCGGGTATTAGACATCGAAGGTAAACGTCATGAATTGCAAAAACCATCGGAAATTATTACCGAATTTGATGTCAAAGAAAATGCTTGGTTTTATAACCATAATGCCTATCCCACTTTGCCCTACTGTACTTATATTGAAATTGCCGGTCAACCTTGTATTTTCTTAGGGGTTTATATGGGAGCAACTTTATTATTCCCAGAAGATGATCTTCATTTTCGTAATTTGGATGGACAGGGAACAATTCTCAAAGAAATTGACCTCCGTAATAAAACCATTACGGATAAAGTTCGTCTCCTTTCTACCACCGCTATTCAAGGGGCAATTATTCAAAAGTTTGAGTTTGAGTTATCTTGTGAAGGTGAGCCTTTTTATCGGGGAAATATGGTCTTTGGAGACTTTAGCACAGCCTTGTTAGCGAATCAAGTGGGACTTGATGGTGGAAAACGTCTTAAACCTTGGTATCAACTGAATAATTTATCCGATTTAACCGTACAGGAAATTAATTTACAAGATTCCTTAACTCACCAAAACTTCTATTCAGTAAATCCTGAAAAACCCCACTATCGTCTTTCTCAAAATTATCTTGATTTTATCGAAAAAGTTTTCCTAATTGAAGATGGGGGTAAGTATCAAAAAGGATATATTTATGCCAGTCAATCAATTACTCCCGAAGATTGGTATTTTCCCTTCCATTTCTATCAAGATCCCGTCATGCCTGGTGCCTTAGGCATTGAGTCTATTCTTCAAGCTATGCAAACTTATGCGCTGCAATTAGACTTAGGCAAATCTTTCAAAAATCCTCGCTTTGGTCAAGCCATTAATCATCAAATCACCTGGAAATATCGAGGACAAATTACACCCGAAAATCGTTTAATGTCTTTAGAAGTGCATATTTCCGATATTCGAGTCGAAGATGATGTAATCACAATTATCGGAGATGCCAGTCTTTGGAAAGAAGACTTAAGAATTTACGAAATTAAAGACATCGCCCTGTGTCTATTAGACAGTGAAGAGTGAACAGTTAACAGAGACCAGTGTATCTCGACTACTCGGTTAGTGCATTAACCATCGAATTGGGATAACCCCAGTTACCAGTGAATAGTAAACACCCATCTTTCTTTTCCGTCAGTTTAAAGTCAACAACAATGGAGAAATAAACCCCATGTTAACTAGCCATAACCCTCTTACTAGCTCCCCTAAACCATCTATCTCCTTTGATAGTGAAGGAATTCGAGAAAAATTAGCCAATTTAGAGCAGCCTTGTTATGTATATGTCAAAAATAACCAGATAGGACTTTCTCACGAACCTAATGCTGATATACTGCCCCGTAGCATGATTAATGCCCTATCACCCCAACAATTAGGCGATCGCGCTTTTTGTGACTTTCATGGTTTAGACTATGCTTATGGGGCGGGTGCAATGGCCGGGGGTATCGCTTCCGAAGATTTGGTGATTTCTCTGGGAAAAGCGGGATTTTTAGCCAGTTTTGGGGCAGCCGGGTTAGTTCCCCAACGGGTTGAAAAAGCCATTCACACCATTCAAGAAGCTTTACCCAATGGACGATATGCCTTCAATTTAATCCATAGCCCCTCAGAGGAAGCCCTAGAACGGGGTTCAGTGGAACTTTACCTCAAATATGGGGTAAGAACTGTTGAAGCCTCTGCTTACCTGGATTTAACCCCCCATATTGTCCGTTACCGAGCATCAGGATTACATCTAAATTCTCAAGGCGATATTGAAACCCAAAATAAGATCATTGCCAAAATTTCTCGGACCGAAGTTGCTCAGAAATTCTTAAAACCTGCTCCCCCTAAACTGCTGAAAGCTTTAGTTGAACAGGGACAAATTACAGCCTTACAAGCAACTTTAGCTGAAAAAGTTCCTTTAGCCGATGATATAACCGTTGAAGCTGACTCTGGTGGTCACACAGATAATCGTTCTTTGGTTTGCCTTCTCCCTTCTATTATTGCCTTACGCAATGAGATTCAACAGCAATATCAGTATGAGCGTTCTATTAGAGTGGGGGCTGCTGGTGGGATTAGTACTCCAGAATCAGCCTTAGCGGCCTTTATGATGGGAGCGAGTTACATTATCACAGGTTCGGTGAATCATGCTTGTATTGAAGCGGGAACATCTGAACATACCAAACAATTACTTGCCCAAGCAGCAATGGCCGATGTGGTAATGGCCCCTTGTGCTGATATGTTTGAAATGGGGGTGAAAGTTCAACTCTTAAAACGGGGAAGTTTATTCCCCATGCGCGCGCAAAAATTATATGATTTGTATCAAACTTATGAGGGAATTGATGCCATTCCGACCGAGGTTCGTCAAACCATAGAAAAGCAAATTTTCCAAAAACCATTAGAGGCCGTTTGGCAAGAAACCCTTGCTTATTTTCAAGAGCGAGATCCCGAACAAATTGAACGAGCAAATAATAATCCTAAACGGAAAATGGCTTTAATTTTTCGCTGGTATTTAGGGCTTTCTTCTCGTTGGGCAACCAGTGGACAGCCACAACGAACAATGGATTATCAAATTTGGTGTGGTCCGGCGATGGGTTCATTTAACGATTGGGTTCGAGGAACTTATTTAGAATTTTCCGAAAATCGTCAAGTGGTGGATGTAGCAACTCATATCATGCGCGGTGCAGCTTATCTCTATCGTCTGCAAAGTCTGAAGTTACAGGGGGTTAATCTTCCGTCTCCCTATCATTTTTATCGACCCACGCCTCTTTAAAAACCCCCTTATGAACCTTGTGCTGGAATTTTCCCATGATGACTAAAAATGCCAATTCTCCCTTTTCTGTTGGACTTCCCGCCCTTTATTTAGTGGCCTTTTTATCGGGAATTTCCCTAGGGTTATTTAACCCCTTTGTTTCTACCCTTATGAAAGAAAAGGGTTACGACAATATTGTTATTGGGGCAAATTCTACTCTTTACTTTTTTGTCATTGCCGCAGGAACACCAATTGTGGCTAGTATTCTTCGCCAAATTGGATTAAGAAAAACCATGATGTTAGGATTCCTTTTAATGGGAATAACTGCACCTCTATTTGCCTTTACTACTCAATTATCTCTTTGGTTTATCATTCGTGGCGTTATGGGTTTGGCCTGTTGTTTATATCTGATTTCTGGACAAACCGCTATTAACTATTTTTGTAATGATCAAAATCGAGCCATGGTTAATGGTTTAGATGCTTTAGCTTTTAGCTTAGGTTTTGGTATCGGTCCGATTATGGGAGCAGTCGCCTATAATCTTTCTCCTAAGATCACTTTTTTATTAGGAAGTGGCTTGATTTTAAGTGGAATTGTTGTTGTCTTTTTTGGATTACCAGAGAAAACGGTTAAGTTTCAAAAGCCCAATTTTAGCATTATTCAAAAGCTCAAACTTCCCCTACAAGGAGCTTTTGCTTATGGCTTCAGTGTTGCCACCTTAGTTTCTCTTTATCCACTTTTTTTACTCGAACAAAACTATGGTATTGAGCGCATGGGTTTAATCTTTGGCTTGTTTATTTTAGGCGGATTAATTTCAACCGTTCCTATTACTCATTTAGCCGATAAGATGGGTAAAGTTAAGGTTTTAGTCGGTAGTGTAATTATTGTAATTGTTTCAGTTTTTGGCTTATCTTTAATCGAAAATCCCATGATTACCCCCTTTTTAGCTTTTGTCTCTGGGGTAGGAATGAGTCCCATTTTTCCCTTATCATTAGCCCTGATTGGTTCTACCGTTACCCTTAATGAATTATCCTCCGGGAGTGCTGTCTTTACCTCAATTTATAGTGCAGGTTGTACCGCCGGTCCCATTCTATCAGCTATTGTCATGACCATGATGGGAACTCGGTATATCTTCTCATTAATGTTAGTCATTTTTGTCTTATTTTTGCTGAGTTTAAGTCAGTCCCAAAAGTCCCATTCTGACTATCAACATTCTTCGGAGAATAGTTAGGAAAGTTTCTTGAATTTTAACTACACTAATTAACCCCATTCACAATTTATTCAAGGACAAAATCATGGAAAAATTAGCAATCATTGGTTCGGGTATTTCTGGCTCTCCCATCGCCTATTATCTTCAAGATCAATATGAGGTTGATGTCTATGAAAAAAGTAGTCGTGTCGGCGGTCATGCTCACACCTTAGATTTGGATGAGGATGGTCAACGGATTTCTTTTGATACGGCTTTTGTGGTTTGTAATAAACCTAATTATCCCAACTTGATGAAATTTTTTGCTGATTTAGGAGCAGAGACTCAAGATCATTTAGGCGGATTTAATTTTTATAATTTGGATACTGGAATGCAGTTTAATTCCCTAGATCTAGAACTGCCGATGGAAGAATTCGCTCGTCAGCAACCTTCAGAATTAGTCGCTTGTTATCAAGAAGCTAAACGTTTTTTTTCAGAAGCACGGGCTGATTTTTGGGAAGGAAAAACGAGAATTTCTATGCAAGAATATCTAGATAAAAATAACTATAGCCAAGCCTTTCGAGATAACTTTGTCATGCTAATGGGGTCAGCCGTTTGGTCAATTCCTACTGATTTATTAATGGAGTTTCCCGCTTCAACTTTTATCAGCTTTTTTATGACTCATGACCAAGGCGGTTTAGGGGGAAAAACGGTCGAATGGCAAACCGTTAAAGGGGGAAGCAGTCGTTATGTTGAAAGGGTCAAAGATGCTTTAAAGAAACCCATTCGCACTGAACAAGAAGTGATTTCCGTTAAAAAAAGAGAAGACGGAAAAGTCACGATAAAAACGACCACAGATGAAGAAGTTTATGATAAGGTGGTTATGGCTACTCACGCTGATCAAGCATTAGGAATACTTGCTGAACCAACTGAATTAGAACAAAACATCTTAGGCTGTTTTAAGTATAATGAAACCGCCGTAACTGTTCACACTGATCCAGTTATTATGAACCCCGATCGCAGTAAATGGCAATCCTGGAATTATGGGCAAGTAACTAAAGAAGGAAAGCTTTATACTTATGTCACTTATTATGCCAATAAAGTACATAATTTTACCGCCAAGAAAGATTATTTTGTTTCCTTAGATACCCCCCCCATCGCCATTGATGAAGATAAAATTATCCGCATTCTTAAGTATCGACATCCAGCTTATGACATGAATACTCTAGAGGCGCAAAAACAAATTTATCAACTCAATGAAACTGGCCCTATTTACTTCTCAGGGACATATTTCCACATCAAAAAACGAGGCATTGATTCCTATGGCTTTCATGAAAGTGGCATCGGTTGTGCGGTTGAATTAGTTGAACATTTGAAAAAAGGATAATGTTTGGCAAAATACAGAATCAATAATCAGCAACTATACTCAAGTATTTTTCTTGACTCTTTTGAGTAAATTTAACTACAGCTAACTGTTAGTTTCTTAAAAGAAGTTGAAAAATTCTGCTCTTTGCTGAAACCTCCTTTAGGATAGAGAAAACATTCTTGACTACAAACTCTAAAAAATTGACACAGGAGATTTAACAATGAACTCAAAACATCTAGCAACTCTATTAGGATTAACCTCTGTAATCGCTCTTAATCCTGTTCTTCCCGTTAAAGCTGAACCCGTTATTTATATTGAAACAGGGGGGAAAGACAGTCTTCACTTTGATCCTAATGTACTAGCCGTGTTGGAAAGTATTGGTTTATCTTTGGCATCGGTTGAGAATACTGATACTCCCGCACAGGGATATGATTATGCTTTTGATATTCTTCCTCCAAGTTATGACCCTAATATAAGAGGAACGGATTGGGTATTTAGTTACGATGGAGAAACAGATAATTATGAGGCGATTAGTGGAACAACTGAATTGACTGGAAGTGTCTTTTTCAACGTTGATCAAACTAAACTTAATCTTCCTCCTGTGTTCGAGATCGGGGATTTTTCTGCCTTCTTTGAAGTTAATACCGATCCCAATATTCCTGAGCCTTACTTTGTTTTTGTGAGAGATACAGCCAACACAGGTCTTCCAGTTTTTAGCACCGTAGCACCCGGCTTACCTAATGTTGATTTGGTCAATAATACTTGGATTCTAGAACCTTTAGGAATTCTTTTAACGAAAGAGTTTAGTGATTATTTAATAGCAGCAGGAGCAACACAATCGGTTGAAGGATTACAAGTTGCTGTAGCCAGAGGAGATCGTACTTTTATTCCTTTTGCTACTTCTGTTCCCGAACCTACGAATCTTGTAGGAATTTTTTCGATTGCTGGCTTAGGGTTAATTATGAAGCTCAAAAAGTCGGTTTAGTTAACCTCTGCATAACTAGAGGGCTCTCTTGGGTTTGGTGGGTAAAATGTGTTCTAAGATACAGTCCTGCTGGCGAGCGAGTGGAAGGAACCACAGAGACACAAAGGACACAGAGATCGATCACTCCTATATAAGTTAAACTTATCACACAAAGAATAAGAGAGCCACTAGAGTTGTTGTGTAATAATTAGAAAAGCTTGAATCTCTGCCACAATCGAGTGTTTAGTAATTTTAAACTATAATTTCTGTCACTCCACTCAATTAAAGTAAGAGATTCAGCCGTTTTGATTGTTACTTTGCAACAACTCTAATGATTACTTGTCATTTTGCTATATAGGGAAATTGTTCATGAATTCTTTGTTTTCATCTATTGGATTAGCATTAATTGCAACCACTTCTGCAATGTTCGTTCCTGTAACTACTATAGCAGCGACGTTTGACTATAGCCCATCTTCCGCACTTCTTAACATTCAATTGATAATTTTTACTAATACATTGCTTACAACCCATTGCCAGTAAGGATTATAGCTACAATGATGGATTTTTATCAAGGTGAAGAATTGTAATTGGTTTTCTCAGAAAAAATCAATTATTGAAAATAGTTCTTAATAGTATTCTCTACAATGACAGTTTTTCGTAAAAACATCTTGGGGAATGTAAAAACATATAAAAATATATGAAGATGTGCGGAATGTCGGCTATAGTAAACTACAGTTAATTTCAACACGACCTATTGAATCTAATCATGTTCTCAGCTTTTTTGGTGATCAAGCACAAAATGAGGGGTTTTTAGCTTTTGCGAATGCAGATTATTCTGCACCAGATGCTGGTCATACAGGAGGACGAGAATTAAATGCAGGAACAACCTCTTATTATACGGCTGGTCGAGAAACTAATTTAATTGCTAGTGGAGCAACTCGTTCAGCAAGCTTGAATGGAATATAGCAATTCTTGGAGCTATGAGGTACAATGGAAAGCAAATAGACAAATAATAGAACTTACCAGCTTCCTATGAGACCCTATTCCGTAGATTTTCGCCAAAAAATTATCGATGTCTGGAAGAAAGAAAAAATTTCCAT
>NZ_JAPZQJ010000055.1:0-6438 GCF_027530405.1 Microcystis sp. LE19-41.2A
AACCCTTATAGAGAAAGGCATTTAGCGATTTTTGTCAATTGTTTTTTATCTAGAGCGAACTAATCAATTAAGTCTCTTGCCAGATAAGGATTTAGTCGATTTATGCCCCCCTATCGAACCATAACAAGTAACGAAGAGCCAAAAATTGGCACTCCGTTTAATTCAGTCAAACGACTTGATAGCCTACGAGGATTTAAAAGTCAAGAACCTTGTGCGTAATCGAAAACTAGCTAAGAGTATCAATGATGCTGGTTGGTCACAATTGAGAAAATGGATAGAGTATTTTGGCATTAAATACGGCCGATTAACCATAGCAGTTAATCCAGCCTATACAAGTCAAGAATGCTTTAATTGTGGTCGGTTAGTCAAAAAGTCTCTATCAGTCAGAACTCATGTTTGTTTGTGTGGGTATATAGAAGATAGGGACAAGATGGCGGCATTAAATATACTCAAAAAAGCTACGATAGGGCATATCGGAAGCTGGTCGTTAGACCTAAACGCTTGGGGAGATTTAAGCTCTATTTTGGTTGGTAGAAATACCTGCTAAGACAACTTGAGTCAGTGAACCAAGAATCCCTCGCTTTTAGCGACGGGATTGTCAACATTGACATTAACTTATCAAAGTCAATCCTTGAATGTTTTGGGTCTCTTGGATACTGGTTCTAGTGTTAATGTGTTGCCCTATGAAATGGGTTTAGCTTTAGGTGCAGTCTGGGAAAATCAAAGGCTATCTCTGCCATTAGGAGGTAATTTAGCTAGATTTGAAGCTGGTGCATTGGTTGTTAAAGCTACTGTTGAGCAATTCCCCACCGTAGATTTAGCCTTTGCTTGGACACAAGATAAATATGCGCCGCTAATACTAGGACAGATGAACTTTTTTCTTGCCTTTGATGTCTGTTTTTACAGATACGACTTAGCATTCGAGATTAGTCAAAAATAGTTTGACTGGAGAAAAAATATGTGCGTTACATTTCATTAACTAAGCAACCAGCGATCGCAGTTTCACCTCAAGCGATCGCCCTATGAAAAGAGATTAATTTGTCTAAAGATTTGCTAAACTGAGGACAATAATCGCTTATTTTCAAGGTGTTAACTAAATGTGGTGGCAAAGTTCTCGGTTAGACCGTATTGAAGCCAGTCTAGAGGCAAGTCAGCAGCGAATAGAGCGAATAGAAAGCAATATTGACAGATTAGCAGCAATCAGTGAGGCAACGAATCGGCGTATTGATCGGTTTGTGGAAGCTACTGCTCAACAAATGGAGGAATCTAAGGCTCGTATTGACCAACTGCAACAAGGGATGGAACAGCTTCAGCGTGCAGTTGGCTATTTTTTAAGTCAGGACGGTAACTAACGATCGCCTTTTCAAAAATCAAAAAACCCCGTTAGCTTACAATCACTTGCTTCAATGAATGAGCATGGTACTACGGCTAGAGAAAAAAGAGGTGCGTTACATTTCATTAACTACCAGAGCGGCGTGCTGCTACGCAGTGCCTTCGGCATCGCACTTGTTATGCTGGTGTAGCAACATCAGTATCGACCTCCATCTTAAGGTATTTGATTATTGGTAATTAAAACTTTAAGCTGTTCTTTGTTATAAGAATTAGTTAAAAGTTGGGTTACGAGTTCAGGAATAAAAGATGTATTATGTAGTTTACAAAGCTGAACAAGTCGATTTACCAACACTGCATCTATCTTCTTTGACATTACACGCTCAGATTCAGGTAAATCGGCTATAAAAATATGTTCGTCATTTTGCTTTTGTGGTTGTTGAATTACATAACCTGTCTTGTAAAGAAGATAGATCGCCGAACGTAATTCTCCGCGAGTTCGGTTATGTCCGAATGCTTCAATCAAATATTCAAACTCCTCACTTCTGGTGAAGCCGTCTGGAAAACGTTCTTTCAAATTTTTCAAGGCATCGCAGAGGAAAGATGATTCACAAGATCGCCAACTGCTTTTGCGTAAAAGGCGCTTGTATAAATCAACTGTAGGTTCTACTAAAGTACTTCCTGAGTTTGTTGTCGTCAGGGTGATTTCATTAGATTTATCTCCAGTTTCTTCAGCTTTTGCGTGCCAAGTTTGTTTAACTTGATATAGTTTGACTATTTCAGGTGCGCTTTGGAGGAATTTCATGAATCCACCAAACCCTAAATTATGCTCATCAAATGCCGAATCAATTTCAAGCATTTCATTTTTTAACGTAGAAAGGCTGACACCATCTGGAAATTTACCAAGTACACGTTCTAGCAAATCCAATGCGTCCTCACGCAATTGAGTCGTTTTCATCGACGCAGATACGCCATTGGAGGTTAATTCTTCATCAATATAAATAAATCGATTGCAAGATTTCTTGACAGCTTCACTAAGAGCAGAACGTGGTCCAACGCCAACTACAGACTTGCCTAACTCCCTTAAACGCCTAAACAAAGGTGAAAAATCTGAATCTCCAGTGGCAAGCACAACCCATTCCAAATCAGGGATACGAGCCAAGTATTCCATAACATCGACAACAATCTGAATGTCAGCGGAGTTTTTACCTTTTACTGGATGATAAACATGGACAAACTCAAAACCTAGCAGGTTCAATTCTGGCTGACGAACACTGACTGATGCAATGCTGAAATCACCATAGGCTCGACGGACAACTACACGCCCTAGCTCATTGGCGCGTTCCAATAGTGCTTCCCCTCCATCTGCTTTTAGCCAACCTGATAGATTTTCAACATCCAGAAAGATTGCGACTTTTTCTGCCATTTAGGATTCTGCTGAATTGTTGCTGAGTGAATTTTTCCCGCAGTATACCCCAATTTGCTCATTGTCCGATACACATCGTCAGCCTATCAACAACTTCCTGAAACACTTAACGCTCATAGAACGGTCTTCAACTACGTCACCACAGATAATTTGAAGCAGCCTAACCATTGATTATACAGAAAATTTCCGAATAACAATCCTCAGAGTAACGATATGTAAAAACTCTCGGCATATCACCCCATTTTAGGGCCATCGCCGGAACTTTTCCGCATATCATACCCAAGAGCATATTAGCCAGATTAAACAACCTCTTTTAAGTAGATTCCTAACAACAAGCTGCAATAAAATAGACTTTTCGGGAAGTCTAGCACTAATTGCTTCAGTCCACCCCACAATTACCTAATTTTCGGGGAAAAAGTGCCTAAAATTTCCCCTCGATCGCTCTTATGTCTGGCACTTTTTGAGGGCAAAAAAATCTAAAAATCTTAGCCAACAATGTTTTTAGATTTATTCAGCCAACCCTAAGTTAAATTTTGAGTTGATCGATTAAATCGCGCATGATTTTGGCCGAATTATGTAACTGTTCCGTTTCTCTGGGACTGAGAGCAAGATTTAGAGTTTTTATCACTCCTTTCTCGTTAACCACCGAGGGAATACTTAAACACACATCTTTGAGACCGTATTGACCATCGAGGAGAGTGCTAATAGTGAGAATTCTTTCTTGGGAACGTAAAATTGCTTTAACGATATCCGTGGTAGCTAAACCGATCGCATAGCTAGTATAACCCTTGCGTTTGATAATTTCATAGGCGGCGTTTTTAACCTGAAGAAAAATTTCTGTTAAGCTTTCTTGGTCGGTTGCGCTTAAATCCTGCCAATCCCCTTCTAGTAACCTTGCTCCTCCGATATTAGCCGAACTCCAGACAGCAAGCTCACTATCACCGTGTTCACCGATAATATAAGCGTGGACGTTACGCGCATCTACATGGAGTTGGGTGGATAAAAGAGAGCGTAAACGGGCAGAATCTAGCACCGTACCCGAACCAATCACCCTAGAAGGCGGAAAATGGGTTATTTTCAGGGTAACATAGGTCATGATATCGACGGGATTACTCACCACCAAAATCAAAGCACTGGGGCAGTAAACAGCCACATCCTCCAGAATACGGCGAAAAATCGCCACATTTCGCTCAAGGAGATGTAATCTGGTTTCTCCCTCTTTTTGGGCAGCCCCGGCAGTAATAATCACCACATCGGCATTTTGTCCCACATCGGCCACGGTTCCCATTTTCAAGTCTGTGGGTTCAATAAAAGGCATTCCGTGCCTTAAATCCATCACTTCCCCTTCGACTTTATCCGTGGCGATATCTTGCAGAATTAATTCATCAAAACAGTCTTGAATTAACATCGAGTAAGCGCAGGCCATCCCCACCTGACCAACACCGATAATTACCCCCTTGCGAGGACGCAGAGGAGCGGGTTTTTCAGCGTAGGGATTGGGAGTAAATATTTTATCTAGCATAGATTTTTGCAGTTATTGCCTCGGTAAGCTCATTTTAAGGGGAAAAGGTTAATATCAGGTAAAAGGAGACTATCAAGAGATTTTGAGGCCATTATCGGCAATTTTTTTCTGGTAATTGGTCGGACAAATTTCTTGTCTTTATTCCCTGACCCCTAGTTTAAGAGAATTGAGGGCTGCTGACAGCTTCAGGCTATATCCTAAAATTAGGGATAAAGTGACAGTAGGAGGCGAACCGATGATCTATCACATCACCACAGAAAGAGGTTGGCAAATAGCTCGTGAAATGGGGGAATATCGGGCGTATTCCCTAAAAAATGAGGGATTTATCCATTGCTCCACCTTAGAACAAATTCCGAAAGTTGTGGCCGCTTTTTATCAAAATCAGCCAGACTTGCTGGTTTTAGCCATTTCTCCTGAACAATTGCAGTCCCCGGTCAAATGGGAGCAGCCCCAGCATCCTAACCCAGAAAATGCCACTTTAGAGCTAGAAAAAGAGACCTTTCCCCATATTTACGGTGCTATCAACCTAGAATCGGTGGTTTTTGTCAAACCCTTACAGGATTTGATCAATTCCTAGAACTAAATCATCTAACTCTTGGTAATCGGGGAGAGTAGTATCAATGCTCAACCCGCGCCGAATCACGAGACGATCCCACTGTGGTCGCGATAATAGCTCGCTAAAGTATCGCGCCTTGAAAATTAACAAATTTGCCTCTAGACCCGTCTTAATGCGCCCTAAATGGGGCAATCCGAGCAGATTTGCTGGGGTGAGGGTGACACTATTTACCCAGTCAGCGTAGGGTGTGTCGAGATGGGCAATCCGCACCGCTTGGGTAAAGACTTCTAAACCATCGTGATCCCCAAAACCATAAAAGGGATCGCGACAGTTATCACTGGCAAAAGCCACCGGAATTCCCGCTTTTTTCATCTCTTTTACCTTAGTTGTCCCGCGCCAAAAGGGGGTTTTTTCCTCTTGACGATCCTGTAGGTAGAGATTGCACATCGGCAAGCTAACGATAGCAATGCCCGCATTTTTGACTAAATTTAGGGTTTCTTGGATTATTTCAGGGGATTGTACCGCTAAACTGCAACAGTGACCACAGATGATTTGTCCGTCAAATTGCTCTTTGATAGCAGTACGCGCGATCGCTGCTAAACAGGTAGAATCGGAATCGCCGTTTTCATCCAGATGAAAATCGAGATTTAAACCCCTTTCTTGGGCTAATTTGAAGGTAATATCAATTTGTGCCTGTAAATCGGGATTTGTGTAGGCTACTCCCCCTAATATACCCCCAAATTCGGCAATTTTATCGGCTAAGGCCGCTCCCTCGGAGGTTTGATAGTAGTCAAGGGAAACTAGAGAAACCGCTTGCAGGGTGATTTTACCGGCCCATTGTCGTTGCAATTCTGCCAAAGCAGTTAAGCTAATCTGTGCCTGTTGACCAAAAGAGTCGATATGGGTGCGAATAGCGGCGGTTCCGTGGGCATAACTGCATTTAACGCCGAATTCCATGCGACGATACACATCCTCTAAGCGCCACTCCCGTCGGGAATCCTCTAGGGCCATTTTTAAGGCACTGTCAAAAGTGCCATCATGGTTAGGACAACGCTGCCAACTATGACCTTTATCGAGATGGGTGTGCATATCGACAAAGCAAGGAAAAATAATCTTTTTTTTGAGGTCGATAACGGGAATATTATCTTCGGGGGGGATGGTTGAGGTGATGCGATTAATGTTACCGTCATTAATTTCCAGATTAACTAAGGTTAATCCCTCGGAGGTTTGGGGAGAGAAACTCTCATTTTCTAGCAGGGAAACGGGAATATGAGCATTTTTGAGCCAGTAGCGCTCGCTTGATGGAATCATAAGACCTCTGGTAAAAATCAAAAATTGTTGTTAGGGTTAGGAGTCGGTCGTCGGTGCATCTCACATTTGCAGGAATACCGACAATCAGCAATTATCAGTAACTCTTATAGCGGGTCTCACACCTGTGTGGCACAGTTAAACCTTTGCTAATTAAGCTTTTCAACATCGATAATGTACCTCTTGCGAACAGGAAACGCTATAGATAATTACAAATGTATCAGCAGCTGCGTGTAAGCATCCCACCGAAAAACTAATGCGCGGGGGGTTTGGGGGCGGCGCCACGCTCCCAACGGG
>NZ_JAPZQJ010000675.1:0-14193 GCF_027530405.1 Microcystis sp. LE19-41.2A
GGGTGTGGGGTGTGGGGTGTGGGGTGTGGGGTTTTACCCATTTTCAGGGGGTCAATTACCTAATTTTCAGGGAAAAAGTACCTGAATTTTCCCCCCAATCACTCCAAAGGTCGGCACTTTTTGAGGGAAAACAAGTCTAAAAACCCTATCCAACAAGGTTTTTAGATTTATTCAGCAAACCCTACATAAGTAGCGAAGCAATCGAGGGATAGATGGATAGGTTAGGGTGCATGGGATTTTTCCTCCTTCAAAGCGCACTCTTGAACCCACGGTAACAGTTGTCTTTACAAACAGCAATCTTTTTTAACACTTTTTCCCCAAAATCACTCGATCGGATGAACGCTCAGGGTGATCCTCGATCGGATGGAAACCCCAGGGGACTTGCAGATATAGGTATTTTAAAGAGCTTAATACCGAGGGAGATAGAAAGTCTGGCAATGGACGCGACTACTATTGGCAGTACAAGGGACTTGACATCTTCACCGCACTGAAGTAGATCTTTTGGGCAATCTCCCCTCTCCTAATCCCTCACCCCAATGAATAACCCCCCCGATAGTCCATTCAATTACACAGAGGCTTTTATTGCCCTAGGCACGAGTAATTTCGATCGCTCGGTGCAGTTTTATCGTCAACTGTTGCAACAGGAACCAAACCCCTACCTTGCCCACGTTTATGCGGAATTTAGGCTGATTAACCTTAAGTTAGGTCTTTTTTGCCCTAAAGAGTCCCACAGAGACGAATTTAGCGATTCTAGGGGCAGTGGCATGAGCATTTGTTTCGAGGTGGAGAGTCTCGAAAAAGCCCTCGAGCATTGGAGCGAAATCGGCTATGGTGCTAGGGGAGAAATTAGCCAGGCTTCCCACGGTCCGGAAATCTACATCTATGATCCGGATGGTAATCGTTTAATTTTCCATCAATCCACCGCTAAAACCAATCCTTTCAGGTAGGAACCTTCCGAGTGATAGATACTGGTGGGATGGTCCGCCGGTTGGCTTAAACGTGCTAAAATTCGCACTGGGCGAGCCGATTCAATGGCGGCAGCCATGACAGCCCCCTGAAAATGTTCTTCGTTAACCACTTGGGAACAGGAAAAGGTGAAAATAATACCTTGGGGGCGAATTTTCTGGAAAGCTTGGTAATTTAATCTTTTATAAGCCATAACCGCCTGATGACGGGATTGGATACTTTTGGCAAAAGCGGGGGGATCGAGGACAATCAGATCGTAATCCTCCTGACAGTCGCGCAGGAAGTTAAAAACATCGGCGCTGTAGGATTGATGGGGAACTTCACCGAGATTATTCAGGGCGATATTTTTTTCGGTAAGATCGATCGCACCGTGGGAACTATCAACGGAATGGACTAGGGCAGCCCCCGCTTGCATAGCATAGACGGAAAAGCCGCCAGAATAAGAAAAAGTGTTTAAAACCCGTTTATTCTGACAATATTGGGCTAATATTGCTCTATTTTCCCTTTGATCGAGGAAAAATCCCGTTTTTTGTCCTTTTTCCCAATCAATAATAAAGCGATGACCGAATTCTAACACCTCATCGCCAGTTTTTTGACCAAATAAGTATTTATTCTCGGAGATATGGGCGCTTTTTGCCAAAACTGCGGCACTTTTATCGTAAACTGCCCGTAAATTGTCAGCGTAGATAGTTTTCAGGCAATCGACAATCAGATCGAGACGTTGGTATAAAGCTAGAGAATAAGCTTGAATAACCGCCGTGCCATTGTACCAATCGACGATTAAACTGGGTAAACCGTCTCCTTCCGCGTTAATTAAGCGATAACAGTTAGTTTTCGGGTTATCCACTAAACCGATTTGTTGCCGCAGCTGATAGGCATTCTGGAATTTTTCGAGAAATAATTGAGCAATATCGCTGACTTTTTGGAAAGAAAGAATTTTAACGGCAATATTGCTAGGATTATACAGTCCAGTGGCTAGATATTCGCCTCGATCGCTATAAACCTCTACGATAGCACCCTCTTTGACTTCTCCCTCCATCTCTTTAATCGCCCCGGAAAATATCCAAGGATGGAATCGTTTAACAGCATCAATTTTATGGTTTCTCAGGATAATTTTCGCTAAATCTGGCATGGATAAAGAATCAGGGTTGATAGCTGACGGCTACTAGATAATTCTATTATCCCCTGCTGGCAGCACAAAACCATGGTTTGTTATCCCTCGATCGAGTGGCATCAAAGCAAGTCCTAACAATCGAGGGATAATCAGAGGGAATTCTCGCCTATAATAAGTTAGATTTTAGCGATAGTCCCTCGACAAATGCCAAGAAAAAGTGATGCTGCCGGTGGTTTAAGTTTATGGTTTCAGCGTTTGGGGGCTGCCGGTTTGTTAGCGGGACAAACTTTTTTACATATTCTTAATGGCAAAATCCACCGGCGTAATACTCTGGAACAAATGAGTATTGTGGGGCCAGAATCCTTGACAATTGCCCTAATTACTGCTGCTTTTGTGGGTATGGTTTTCACTATTCAGGTAGCCAGAGAATTTATTTTTTTTGGGGCGGGTAGTTTTGTTGGGGGAGTCCTTTCCTTGGCTTTAACAAGAGAATTAGCCCCGGTTTTAACCGCGGTGGTGGTGGCGGGGAGAGTTGGCTCGGCTTTTGCCGCCGAAATTGGTACAATGCGAGTAACAGAACAAATTGACGCTTTATATATTTTAAAAACCGATCCGATCGATTATTTGGTCATTCCCCGGGTGATTGCCTGTAGTTTAATGTTACCCCTGCTCACTATTATCTCTTTAGTCACGGGATTACTCGGTGGTTTATTTATTTCCGATAGTCTTTACGGTATTTCCTATTCCCTATTCTTACAATCAGCCCAAAATTTTCTGGAAACATGGGATTTAATTAGTTCTATGTTAAAGTCCCTAATTTTTGGGGTTTTAATTGCTATTATCGGTTGCAGTTGGGGTTTAACTACCACCGGCGGTGCTAAAGGAGTTGGTCAATCTACTACCACGGCTGTGGTAACTTCTTTGTTAGCGATTTTTGTGGCTAATTTTTTCCTCTCTTGGCTGATGTTTCAAGGGACAGGTAATGTGGAGCTAGGCTAAGACAGTAATCAGTAATCAGTAATCAGTAATCAGTGCCAAGAAAACGGCAATTTTCTACTTAATACCGCTCACTAAAAACTCAAATCTGATCACCGATTACTGATAATTGTCTATTCTCAAGATTAGGATTTGTTCAAGGGATTGAGAGTGAGACAAGTTTTAATTAATTCCTCCACTCCCAGGACTGGATAAATAGGGACTCCTAACTGATTAATAACAGTTTCTAGGGTGAAATCATCTAAAAATACCGCTTCCCCATGCTTGAGCATTAGGGAGGGTAATAAAACCCCATCCCCAAGATTTTTACCTTGTAATCCTTTGAGAATATCTTGCCCGGTTAATAAACCCGTAACCGTGATTTCCTGTCCCCAATAATCACTATTTAAAGCCACTAATTCCACGGTTAAACCCCGCAGATTATTTAACTGTTTAACTAGGGGTTGAAAAGCTTGTTCTACCGCATTTCCCACTACCCATACCAACCGTCTAGATGGAGTAATTTGAGCGGGTAATAACTTCTTAGCTGTCTTCTGGAAATCCCTAATAAATTGACGAATCGAGCCAACTCCGTTACCGATTTGGGGATAGTCTTCGTAGTGAGATTGAGGTGGTAAATCGACTCGGGCAATTAAAAACCATTCATCGGCTAACCATACCACATTACTGCCCAATTCTTGACAAAATTGTTTCTGTAAAGTTTGGACTTGTTCGATCACTTCTCGCGCTTTTTCTTGGCTAACGGGAATTAATTCATCTTCTTGGGGACGAAAGCGGGTTAATCCCACGGGAACTACGGCAATCGACTCCACACAGGGAATATCTCCCCGATGAAAAGAAACCAGATCTAACAGGGTTCTTTCGAGATGAATTCCATCATTAATATTGGGACAAACTACCACTTGGGCATGAATTTGTAATTGTCTGGCTTGTAGCCATTTTAAATGGCCTAAAATTTGACCAGCGCGGGGATTTTTTAAGAGACGAATTCTCAGATCGGGTTCCGTGGCATGAACGGACACAAAAAGCGGTGATATGTGCATCTTTTCGATCCGCTGCCATTCTTTTGAGGTGAGATTAGTTAAGGTTAAATAACTGCCATAGAGAAAACTTAAGCGATAGTCATCATCTTTATAGTATAAAGTTTCTCTTTTGCCCTCTGGTTGTTGGTCGATAAAGCAAAAAGGACATTTATTATTACACTGAATTAAGCCATCAAAAAGGGCAGTTTCAAACTCTAAACCTAAGTCTTCATGATAATCTTTTTCGATTTCTATCCGGTGAGTTTTGCCCTGACTATCAAGCACTTCTAGGGTTAAAAATTCATCGGCACATAAAAATTGATAATCGATTAAGTCCCGGGGACGATTACCATTGATAGAGAGGAGCGCATCCCCGATTTCAAAACCCACCTCGGCGGCGATCGAATCTGGGATGACACCACTAATTTTAGCTGGACGAATAGTTAATTCACTCATATTTTTAGGTCGCCATCCAATTATTTAACTGCATTTCCCAGAGAGTCTTTGGCTACATCTCACTTTTGTCAACCGTTCTTCTATCTTATCAAATCTCTTATCTACCTGATCAAATCTCTCATCGATCCGTTTTTCCAGAGAGTCGATTTTCCCCTCAATCCTTGTCAGAACTGCTTCTAGGGAATCAGTGACGGTTTCGTTAGCCATTTTCTCTCTCCTTTATCTCTTCTGGATTCACCATCGTGATCTCAATAAGCTAAACGGCGCTTAACCTGCATGATCCAACAGCTATAACCCTTTTGGAGTCTATATCGGTGATCCGAAGTAAAAGCCGTTTAGCTTATCAGTATCGCTGATTTTTGCCTCCAAGTTTCAATCCCTATTAGGGGTTAAGATTAATTGGAACTACCTTTTCTTGGAATCACTTGTATTTTTTGCATGACTTTTATTTAAATAAAGTTAAAAATATTATAGCACCAACAAAAAAGTAAGTAATTAATACTCAAATACTAAGATTGGTTTAATAATCTTAATAGTTATAACGTACATAATTTAAAAATGTTATAAAAAATTTTCAGTAAAAATACAATAAGGCGTTGTGGAATATTTGTATTAGTTTTGAAGTTGTATATGATTAAAGCTTTGTCCACATTTTTGTTGGTTGCCATGCAGTAAGCAGTAATAGCTAGTCCAGTTAATACTCTCACTGGATCTATGACAATATTTAAACAAGTAATGCCAATTAATAATCAATGGCAAGAACGTAGGTTGGGTTGAAGCATGAAACCCAACGCCCGATTATGTTACGCTACCGCTAACCCATCCTACAAATAATTGTGCCTCCCTACTTAATGCCAATTAATAATCAATGGCAAGTCGGTAGTCCGTGTATAGCAACTGGCGGATTTACGGATATATACAAAAATGGGGCTCTTCTGGTTTCTGTGTGGAAACGAGGTCTATACTGATAGTTTCTTCCGCAAAATAGTCCTAAAAGTCTTGCCCAGTAAGCATTTCACGATTCCATAAGCAAAAATTATCACACAAAGTCGAGAAGAGCCAAAATGGGACAATTGTTTTAAGAAATACTGATAATCAAATAGTGGCAGTCAGCGAATTAGAAGAAGGCAGATTAGGAATAATTTTGTCTTATTGGGTTTGTACTTTTGATTTCTCTTTAGCTACAGAAGACTTGAGAGATTTTCGGGGTTGCCGATTTTTACTTGATGGCTACCGGCAAAAGATAGCCACCAGCAATTGTATCAATTTGTCAAAGTTTGAACCTTTCCTATTCCCTTTGAGTTGCTTGTCTAACCTGTTCGATATCTAATTCTAAAGCTTGTGCTATCTGTTCAAAGTTTAATCCTAATGCCAATAAACGAGGAATAGAGGCTAATTTTGCTGCTAATTCGCCTTCTTGTCGGCCCTCCTCTCTACCTTCCTCTAAAGCTTCCTGATACACTTTAGTTTGTTTTAAATCACTTAAACTAAACATCGCTTCTATCTCCTTTCTACTGACTTGGGGTAACTTATAAACCAAGATTGTCTCTATCAATTCTAAAAGTTCTTGCTGTTGTTTGAGATTAGGGAATTCTTCTCTAATCCGTGGAATTAATTGTTTTCCTTGCTCGATCGCTCTTGCGATTGGTGCTATGATTAATTGTCAAACCCTCATCAACAAAGTTTGACTTCAATATATGGAAGGCAATTAAACTCAGCACCAAGCATGACCCTTCCGTAATCCTACTGTACGCTATAATTATAAGAACCATGAAATGCACCCTATTCTTAGTCTTCAAAAATCAAGGTTTATATCATAAAAATCAAAAAGTTTTTGGAAAAAATCTACCACTATAGACTCATAGGTTTCTTGCATAATTTCAGAAGCTCCAAATCGATAAACTTCATAACCTAGCAATTTTAACTTTCTATCTTCAGCTACCATTTCTGCATAAAGCTGAGGCTTCGCATATTCTCCCTCAGCATAATGTTGTTTACCATCAATCTCAATAACAATTCTTTTTGATTTTGGCAATAATAATAAAAAATCCATACGTTGTCTTATCAATCTTCTCCCATTGTTATATCTTTTGAGTTCTTTGATAGTATAGGGATCATAATGTAAATAAACTTGTGGCAGTAGAGCGGGCGAATTTTCACCCCAACGACGACATAATTGCTCGTTTTTATAGTAAGTGTCAAAAAATCTAGATTCTACTGGATTATTTTGCAAGGATTCTTTAAGTCGTTTGTAAAGAGGAGCTGCCGCTTCTGAATTTGACCAGCTAATAATTTTTTTATACTCTTTCCACCAATCAATTAACTCTATCCCTAATAATCCATGACTTTGAATCGGCTTATCATAGATCAAACAGGATTCTTTATACTTCGTAATTTCAATATCATTGCTAAGTGAATCTGAAAAAATAATTTCTGGTTTAAAAGAATTAGAGGCAAAAATAATATTTTTGATATTTTGATGTCCTAGTTTTTTGGTTAAATGAATTGTGTAGCCATTACTATCAACTTGAAAACCACTTTTTTCACAAATTCCTCTTAAAGTTTGCTTATGCTCTTCCTTAATATGATAAGTGTTGTATAAAAGTATTGATTCAATTACTTTCAGAAATTTCTGAATATCGTTTTGATTTTCCCAATCAATCTTTGAGTAGTATCCATCCACTTGATCTAGGCGCGTAGATGCACGAGGCTCGTATTTATCAAATCCCGCATCCGTAAACCAACTATCTATTTGATCAATATAATATTTATATTTTAAGCAGCAAAATTGTCGAAACTCACTCTTTAATAAATCTAGATATATATTCATAGAGACACATCAACTTTCGGAGAAATCACCGATACATACAATACCAAATTCTGGCAATTCAGCATTAGGATCAAAATCAACAGATTGGTGGGTTATGGCGAATACCTTATTAGTTGCTTAACTGTCTCATTTGTCATCGCCTAACCCACCCTACTATTTGGCTACCGGCAAAAGATAGCCACCGGCAATTGTATCAATTTGTAAAAGATGGTTGACGTTTGTGCCAATCGGTGGCCTGTTCGTAGGCGTGGGCGACGTGAAATAATTGATCTTCACGCAGCACATTACCGACTAATTGTAAACCAATTGGCAAACCTTGCCCATCAAAACCGCAGGGAAGACTTAACCCAGGTAAACCGGCTAAATTGACGGGAATTGTCATTAAATCCGATAAATACATACTCAGAGGATCCGCCGTTTTTTCCCCGGCTTTAAAAGCTGTGGTCGGTGAAGTGGGAGAAACTAACACATCTACCGATTGAAAAGCTCGATCGAAATCCTCTTTGATCAAAGTCCTGACTTTTTGTGCTTTCAGGTAATAAGCATCATAATAACCCGCCGAGAGGGTGTAGGTTCCCAACATAATCCGGCGCTTGACTTCCGCACCAAAACCCTTAGCGCGAGTCTTGGTGTACATATCAATCAAACTATCGGCATCTTCCCGAATACCGTATTTAACCCCATCGTAACGGGCTAAATTCGCCGATGCCTCCGAGGGGGCGATAATGTAGTAGGTGGGCAATCCGTAACGGAAACGGGGACAGGAAATCTCTTTAATAGTGGCACCGAGGGCCTTTAACTGCTCTAAAGCTTGATTAACTGCATCGGCAACCACCTGATCCAAACCTTCCCCGAAAGTTTCCTTAATTACGCCAATTTTTAGCCCTTTTAAACTGGTTTTCAGGAATTGGCTATAGTCGGGAATCGGCAGATTGAGACTGGTAGAATCTTGGGGATCGTAACCTGCGATCGCTTGTAATAAAATCGCCGCATCTTCTACGGTACGACCAAAGGGACCGATCTGATCGAGAGAAGAAGCGTAAGCCACCAAACCAAAGCGAGAAACTAAGCCATAGGTCGGTTTTAGCCCAACAACGCCACAAAACGAAGCCGGTTGACGAATTGATCCCCCCGTATCCGATCCTAGGGCGACCACGCATTCTTGAGCGGCCACAGCCGCAGCCGACCCCCCCGAAGAGCCACCAGGCACCCGGGATAAGTCCCAGGGATTAGCAGTAACGTGATAACCGGAGTTTTCGGTGGAACTACCCATAGCAAACTCGTCTAAATTGGTTTTACCGACGATAACTGCTCCTAAATCCCGTAATTTTTGGGTAACGGTGGACTCGTAGGGGGGGACAAAATTCTCTAAAATCCGGGAAGCGCAGGTGGTGGGGATACCCTTGGTGCAGAGATTATCTTTTAATGCGATGGGAATACCGGCCAACAGATGCAGAGACTCACCCCTGGCGATTTTCTCGTCCACTTTTTGGGCTTGTGCGAGGGCTAAATCCGGGGTTAAATGGAGAAAGCTTTTTACTTGTGGTTCGATCGCTTGAATACGAGCGAGAAATTCTGTGGCGATTTCGACGGCTGTTTTTTCTTTATTAACGAGTTGTTGATGCAGTTGACGAATCGAAGTCATGTTCAGTTACCGGTTACAACCACCGTCAGGAGCAAGCAACAACCCCAGACAGCAAAGACTATTTTAGCGTCAGTTTGGTCGTCGGTCAGCTAATCCCCTAAAATTAAAGGAAAGCCTCGGAGGAAAACTAGAGTTATGACTTTTAATATCCGACAATTAGATAATTTAGACTACGATGAAGCCGAACCCTTATTAGAAGATTATATTACTGGAGCGATCGAAGAATATATCAATTCGCCAGAGGGAGAGTCCTATTATCAAGAAAAAGAAGAAGGTGGTGGTTGGATTGCTACCTTTGTCGAGTTGGGTTATCTCTATGAAGGTTATACCCTTGCTACCATGACTAAAGCATATGTGCAAATCTTAATGGAGAAGATTTTACCACGCAAAATTACTATCCTCGATCCGACGGAAACGCAAGATGCTATCCCTGAATTAATTAGTTTTTGGCAATTTTTGGGACGAGAATATAAATTAACTCAGGCTAAAGCTATTATTAAATATTTAGAGCAATTAGGCGATCGCTTTAGTCAACTGATGAACGATCCCAACAGTGGCGGTTTTATGAAAAATCTCTTGTTACAAGCGCATCAGCAGGGTTTTGATATCACCAGTCAGGAGGGTTTAAAAGCTTTTCAAGAAAAATATAATGCTGAACAACGCGCCAAACAGCAAGCGGCAGCAATATTGAAAAAAACGCCCCCAGCTGTTTCTAAATCGGAAAATGTTCCCAAGGCAATGCAGGCCAAATATCAAGAAATTATCGATATTACCGATGAATTTGCCGCTCAATATCTTAATGAAGAATACGCCCAACTTATTCGCCAATTAACCGCAACTTTAGCTCGTAAGCGTCCCTCTCCCCTAGAAAAAGGTAAAGCCAATTCCTGGGCTGCCGGCATTACTCACGCCCTAGGAATGGTCAATTTTCTCTTCGATCCTAGCCAAAATCCCCACATTTCGGCCACAGAACTTTATCAAGCTTTTGGGGTTGCCCAAAGTACAGGACAAGCTAAATCAAAACAAGTGAGAGATTTACTGAAGATGTCCTATCTTGACTCAGAATGGGCTTTACCAAGCAATTTAGAGAACCATCCTAGCACTACGGTCCGGCAGTTAATCAGTACCATGCTCGGTGATAATTAGGGTTTGCGGCAAAAAGTCTGTTGGTGGAGTTAGGCGGCACTCTTGCAGCAGTAGATTCCTGAATGACCCAATCTCGATCGAGCTTGCAGACTAGACTCTAGTTACACTTTGCTGAATAAAGCTAAAAACCTTGTTGGGTAACACTTTTAGACCTTTTGTCAATCAAAAAGTGCTGGATATGGGAGTGATCGGGGGGAAATTTAGGCACTTTTTCCCTGAAAATTAGGTAATTGGCCACCTCAAAACTGGTAAAACCCCACACCCCACACCCTACACCCCACACCCTACCCCTAGGAAAAACTTTTTGCCGCAAACCCTAGTTACCTTTCCAGTTAAACTATAGTAGTCAATAGTTATAAAGTTTTAAACGATCACCTATTGTCAGCCTTTTTAACTGGTCACTTTATTACCTACCTATGTTGGACAGTTTCTCCCCCCAAACCTCTAGCGTCGTCCTCGCTTCGGTGGCGGACTATTTCAAAGTCCTGTCGGAAGTCAGTCGCCTACAGATTCTCAGTTGCTTGCAATTAGGCGCGATGAATGGTAAAGAAATCGCCGAAGCTACCGGACTAGGTCAGGCCAATCTCTCCAAACACCTGAAAGCTTTAACCCAAGCGGGAATTATCTCGCGGCAACCCCAAGGAGTCAGCGTTTACTATCAAATTAGCGACCCCGTGATCTATGATCTCTGTAAGGTGGTTTGCGATCGCATTAGTCAGCAAATGCGTCAACGGGCCAGAGAATTCGAGAGTCTGCCAACTTTCCATCTCCCTAAATAAAAATTACCAAACCCTTGACATTTTGCCTCAATTATGCTATATGCAAAATTTCCATGCTCCTAGAAGAACTTTGTCAACGCTATCGGGAGGGAGAAAGAGATTTTCGGGGGATTAATTTGCGGGAAAGCGACTTAACTAATATTGCCCTCCCAGGAGTCAATTTTTGCCGTGCCGATCTGCGACAGGCGCGGTTAGGAAAGATAGGCCTTTCGCGATCGCTGCTGAGAGAAGCGGATTTAAGTGAGGCGATTCTCTGGGGAGCAGATTTAAGTCAAGTGGACTTTTATCGAGCTTGTTTACGAGATGCGGACTTAAGCGGGGCTAATCTCATCGAAGCCAATTTAGAAGCCACTTATTTAACCAAAGCCGTCTTAAACGGTGTTAATCTCAACAGTGCTAATCTCCAGCAGGCCGTATTAATCGATACGGATTTTCGCTCCACTTCCGACCAACGCACGGACTTAGGCAAAACTAACTTTTGCGGAGCCGATCTCAACTATGCCAATCTGAGCGGCTCCCTGTTATATCGAGCTAATTTCGCTGATTGCCGACTTTGCCTGGTTAATTTTCGTGCTAGTCCCGAAAGAGACGGATTTATTACCGATCTCACCTGGGCCAGTTTCCGGGGTGCGGATCTCAGTTATGCCGATTTGCGCGGGGCAATTTTAGAAGATGTGGACTTGACTGATGCTGATTTAACCTGGACTTTGTTTTAATCTGGGAAGCTTTTTCAGTAATCAGTAAACAGTAATCAGTGAAAAGATGTCATTTCACTTAAAACTCAAATCTGTTCACTGATAACTGCTCACTGATAACTGATAATTGAGGGTCGATTTATTTAAGGCTTGCTGAATAAATCTAAAAACCTTGTTGGATAAGACTTTTAGACTTTTTTTCCCTCAAAAAGTGCCAGCCATTGCGGGGATCGGGGGGAAAATTCTGGGACTTTTTCCCTGAAAATTAGGTAACTGACTACCTCAAAATCGGTAAAACCCCACACCCCACACCCCACACCCCACACCCTGCCACCACCGAAAAGCTTTTTGCCGCAAACCCTATTTAAACCCGACGGATGCTTGCCAAACAAAGGCCAGCAAGAGGAAAAATAGGGGAATCAGGGGTAAGACATCGACTAGGGGGTCGAAAATTTGGTATGCTTCTGGCAATTTGGCGAACAAAAGTGCAGTTTCCATCTCTCTATCTACCTTGACAAGAAAATTTTCAAACGTTTCCTGAAATTTTATCACGTTGGGGTAACATCTACGGCATCCTCAAGCCAAGGGGCAAAATCTTGGGCAAAAGTCCCCCCTAGGATAGATTGACGAATTTCACGGGTAAATCTGATTAATTCGGCGATATTGTGCAGAGATAAGAGAATATAACCCAACATCTCCCCCGATTTAATTAAATGATTCAGATAGGCACGGCTAAAGTGTTGACAGGTGTAGCAGGGACAAGTATCGTCTAAAGGGGCGAAATCCTCCTTAAAACGGGCATTTTTGAGGTTCCAACGCTCTCCCCGCACTAAAGCCGTGCCATGGCGACCAAAACGGGTGGGAATGACGCAATCAAACAGATCTATGCCACTAGCGATCGCCTTGGCCATTTCTCGATAGGTTCCCACTCCCATCAGGTAACGGGGTTTATTTTCGGGGAGTAAAGGGGCAGTTATCTGGACAATGCGATGAATTAGGCTCGTTTCTTCCCCCACACTCACGCCCCCGATAGCATAACCGGGTAAATCGAGTTTTACTAAAGATTGCGCCGCCGCTGCCCGTAAATCCTCATAGATTCCCCCTTGTACTATGGCGAATAAAGCCTGTTCTTGAGGTCGTTGATGGGCCGTCAGACAGCGCTCTAACCAGCGATAGGTGCGTTCTATGGATGCTTTCATGGTCTCATGACTGACTCCCGTGGGGGGACATTCATCGAAGGCCATAATCACATCAGCACCGAGGGCATTTTGAATCTGAATCGATTTTTCCGGCGTAATTTCGATTATTCTACCGTCCCGCGGTGATCGAAAGGTGACTCCCGATTCTTTAATTTGCCGGAGTTGACTGAGGCTAAACACCTGAAATCCACCCGAATCTGTTAATATTGGCTGATTCCACGCCATAAAATCGTGTAAACCTCCCGCTTTCTCGATAATACTTTCTCCCGGCTGCAGATGCAGGTGATAGGTATTAGCGAGAATCATTTGCGCTCCCGTGCTGGCGATTTGAGCGGGGGTCAAACCTTTCACCGTGGCCAAAGTTCCCACGGGCATAAAACGGGGTGTTTCTACCGGTCCGTGGGGAGTATGCCAAACCCCAACCCGCGCACCAGTTTGGGGACACTGGCCGATTAATTCAAAGGAAAATCCCACTGTTTCAGTTATCAGTTATCAGTTATCAGTTATCAGTTATCGGTTATCAGTATTTTTTCTCGCTGCCTAAAAGGGGCAATCATTGTCGTCTTCGTCTTCAAACTGCACATCCCACTTAGCAGAAAGTACCTGAGTCACCATGGCTTCGAGGGTATCAGCATTGAGACGGGCTTTCATATCGGGGTCTTGCAGTGGATTACTCAGGGGAATCAGCCGTAATTGCCGATTGTCTTGGATCAGATCAAAATAGGTTTCACCGTCAGGAGAGCGGGTTAAACGCAGATAATCGAAGCTATAGGTATTCAGATAAAGACTGTAGTTAGCAACTAGGGTGCTTTGCTGATAATCGGCGAAAACTTCCACTATCCATCCCTCCCCTTCACTCTGAATCACCCCTTCGAGACTATGGATGTAGCGAACTCGTCCAATATCATCGAGGAGACGACGCATATCTTCTTTAGCGATGACCACGCCAGAATCAATAATACAGGGGGCGGGCAGGGGCTGTGAGGGCGGATGATAGTTCATAGGGATTGCCAGTAAAAAAATTTCCGTTAATAACCCACCGGGTGTTTCTACCGATTCCTGTTGCAATTTTTTTCGGGTTACGTCTCGATCTTAACCCAATCCGCTAGAACTTTTCACTGTTACTTAAGATTAATAACGATGATCGATGATTAACTTCTGCTTACTAAATATTTACAAAAATCTGGGTAGACAGAGCCTACCCGATCATCGGAAATTTTGGGTCTGAAACCCCGCCGTTCTAGGTTGGCTTTACGTTAGAATTAAAAGGCCAGTCTCGAAAACCAAGTGGACGGCGCAGCACCTTGAAAACTCGGCTTAGGGGGTTCCGACCAGAAAAGCTTGG
>NZ_JAPZQJ010000114.1:0-5609 GCF_027530405.1 Microcystis sp. LE19-41.2A
TTTCCTGACGAGGAATTGCTAGAGTAACAGGGGTAAGTTGGTCATGGTAACAAAACTATGTCAACAATAAACTGGCGGCTGTCCCCCGTCAAATAAAGGTTTCGGACAAACCAAAAGGTAAATTGGTTAGAGAATGTGATGAAATGTGGTCTTTGGTTTTTTCTAAGACGATAAAGGTTTATATTTGGCGGTTAATTGATAGAAATACAAGGGAAATTATTGGTGGCTATGCGCGGAGATAGGAGTCGTCAATCAGCCAAAAAACTTTGGGGCCAGTTTACCAGGCGTTTACCGACAATGTGCTGTTGCTTACACAGACTTTTGGGAGTCCTATAAGACAGTACAGTAATTCCCAGTAAACGTCATCGACCAGTCGGTCAAGAAACTGTTCAAACTAATCCTATTGAAAGATTAAATAATACCTTTCGACAAAGGATTTCTCGGCTGGTGAGAGAGAGTCTATCTTTCTCTAAAAAAATGGAGAATCACGTTGGGGAGCCCTTTGGTATTTTATCCATGACTACAATGCACAGCAAAGCAAAGCAAAGGATTAAGCCGCCATCACTACTACCGAATCACCACCCGTCAAGGGAAAGGAGATCATGAAATTTGGTATAGTCCTCTGACAGAAAGAAGATTTGTAGTTGATAATAGTATTAAATCACGCCATACTGCTAATGCAGTTTTGAAACAAGTCGGATTATCTAAAGCCTTTTGAACGCTGTGGAATCTTCATCCATATATAAGCTAATTCTACTCATAATTAGGAAGGAGAATAATGTAATGCTTCAAGGCGATCTGCTTCCGCAGTTTCGTCTGCCATTTCTGATTCTATTGTTTCTTTATTAGTATGATAGTAAGTTAAAGCGGCATAAACTTGTGCCAAAGAAAGATGAGGTATTTCATCGGCAATCTCTTCAGGACTATATCCTAATTTATACCAGATCACTATTCTTCGTACAGTAACAGCAGTTCCCGCAATAATAGGACAACCTCCATGAATTTTGGGATCGCTTTTTATAAAAGTGCCAATATTTATCTCTGTTAACATAACTTTCTCTGATTCAGTTTCAACTAATTAAACTAAATAGGATTCTATGCTTTTATCACCATTTTAGCATAGCCTAAACATTGGTCGGGGTAGGGGCGAAGCATTCGGATAGGAAATCTAGGATTTGAGCGATAGGTTATGCCCAAATGCTTCGCCCGTACAGTGATTTTCTGCAATTGAGGAATAACTGTTGCACAAGGCGGTTCAAAGTGTAATTCCAAAGCTTCTTGAAGATTTATTAGTTTCTTCTGGTGTCCCCTAGGTCTGCATACTGTAATTCTTGGGCTGCCCATTTCTCCATTTTTTTTGCTCACCTCCACCTTGATTCCTTCTTTCAAAACTATACCTATCAATCGTTTCCCCTTTTTTTAAGTTTCTTCTCTTTTTGTTAAGAAAGCTCTGACTAATGGATAGGATGACCGGACATTCAAGATAAATTTTCACAACTCGATCGCTACAACTATCCGGCCAAGAACTACAATAACCCTAGCACCTGTGTAAAAAAAGGCCTATCTATGCAACTTTCGCCCCAAGAAAAAGATAAATTACTCATTTTCACGGCGGCACTGCTCGCCGAAAGACGCAAAAATCGCGGGATCAAGTTAAATTATCCCGAAGCGATCGCCTATATTAGCGCCGCCATCCTCGAAGGTGCGAGGGAAGGTCGTAGCGTGGCTGAATTGATGAGTTACGGCACTACTTTATTAACTCGCGAGGAGGTAATGGAAGGTATCCCGGAAATGATTACGGAAGTGCAGATCGAAGCGACTTTTCCCGATGGTACTAAATTAGTTACCGTTCACAATCCCATTCACTAACAGGAGATTTTTAGCAGCTATGATTCCGGGAGAAATTATCACACCATCCGGGGCGATCGAGATTAATGTCGGTCGCGACACCCTGCGTGTTTCTGTGGCTAATACAGGCGATCGACCGATTCAAGTGGGTTCCCACTATCATTTTTATGAAGTTAATCAGGCCCTGGAGTTTCAGCGCGAATTAACCAAAGGAACCCATCTGAATATTCCCGCGGGTACATCAGTTCGATTTGAACCGGGAGACACGAAAGAGGTGGAATTAGTTACCATCGCGGGAACTGAAGAAATTTATGGCTTTAATGGTTTAATTAATGGTTCCCTCAAGGGCAAGAAAAAGAAAAAGTAAGGCCTTAACGGAATCGCTCAATTATGGTAAAATCAAGGCAACGATAACTAATTCTTTCCAAGACTATGACGACGGTAAAAATTGGCATCATTGGCGGCAGTGGTTTGTATAAAATGGATGCCCTCAAGGATGTGCGGGAAGTATCCCTCGATACTCCTTTTGGTTCTCCTTCCGATGCTTTAATTCTCGGTACTTTAGAGGGAACAGAAGTCGCCTTTTTAGCGCGTCATGGCAGAAATCACCATTTTTTACCGACCGAATTACCCTTTTGCGCTAATATTCACGCCCTCAAACAATTAGGGGTTGAATATATTATTTCCGCTTCAGCCGTTGGTTCCCTAAAAGCCGAAGTTAAACCCCTAGATTTAGTCATTCCCGATCAATTTATTGACAGAACTAAAGAGAGAATAGCGACTTTTTTTGGGGAAGGAATTGTTGCTCACGTTGCCTTTGGTGATCCCATTTGTCCCCAATTAGCCGAAATTTTAGGGGATGCCGTCGCTAGTTTAAACCTACCGGAAGTTACCTTGCATCGCGGCGGTACATACCTCTGTATGGAAGGGCCGGCTTTTTCTACTAAAGCGGAATCAAATCTCTATAGAAGTTGGGGGGCAACCGTGATCGGTATGACCAATTTAACCGAGGCCAAATTAGCCCGAGAAGCGGAAATTGCCTACGCTACCTTAGCCCTAGTTACCGATTACGATTGTTGGCATCCCGACCACGATCATGTCACGGTAGAAATGGTGATCGAAAATCTACACCATAACGCTATTAATGCCCAAAAAGTTATCCAAGAAACGGTGCGCCGTCTGGTAGCTAATCCTCCCGTTTCTGCCGCTCATTCTGCCCTTAAATACGCTATTCTTACCCGTCTAGATTCTGTTCCCGTCGCCACTAAAGAAAAATTAGCTCTCTTTTTGAAAAAATATCTTGAATAAATAGAGCTTGCTGAATAAATCTAAAAACCTTGTTGGGTAAGACTTTTAGACTTTTTGGTTTCCAAAAAGTGCCAGATCCCGGAGTGGTCGGGGGGAAAATCCCTGGACTTTTTCCCTGAAAATTAGGTAATTTACCCCCTCAAAATCGCTAAAACCCTACACCCTACACCCTACACCCCACACCCTGCCCCCAGGAAAAACTTTTTGCCGCAAACCCTAAATAGAGAAATAAGAGCGGAGAAAAGTCGCCGATGAATCTAGAAATGGGTCATTTTTCTCGCTGTTATCCAGACGCTCAATTTGACCCAAATTCTAGGTTATCTCTAGCTTAACTAGCTAGATATTCTCTGATGTTGCCCTTGCGTTTTCTTAATTTAGCGATCGCTTCTCGTTCGATCTGACGCACGCGTTCACGACTGATATTGAGTCGAACGCCAATTTTTGCTAAGGTGAGGGGCTGCCCATTATCTAAACCAAAACGCAGACAAATCACTTCTTTTTGTTGAGGGGTGAGGTCTGCCATCAGTTTTTCCAAATCCACTTGGAGGGAAGAATAGGCAGTGTAATCTTCGGGGGAAAGTCCCGTATCTTCCAAGAGTTCCCCTAATTCCGTGTCTTGATTGTCCCCCACCTTTAAGTCAAGGGAAAGGGGTTGACGGGACCTTTCCAAGTAGTCTCGCACCTGTTTGGGAGTTAGGTCTAATTCCTCGGCTAATTCGGCAATGGTGGCAGCGCGACCTTTATCTTGAGCTAGTTGACGCTGGGCTTTTTTGATTTTATTCAGTTTTTCGGTGATGTGGATGGGCAGACGGATGGTGCGACTTTTTTCTGCGATCGCCCGGGTGATGGCTTGGCGAATCCACCAATAAGCATAGGTGGAGAAGCGATAGCCTTTGGTGGGATCGAATTTTTCCACACCTCTTTGCATCCCAATCGTTCCCTCTTGGATGAGGTCTAATAGATCTAGATTGCGTTTTAGGTATTTTTTAGCGACGGAAACCACTAGACGCAGGTTCGCTTCTACCATCTTGCGTTTGGCGAAATCCCCTGCCCCCAATTCTCGACGCAGTTGTTCTTCACTAATTTCCGCCGCTTCTGACCATTGGCGATCGCTGGGTTCCCTGCCGAGTTTCGCCCTTAGGGATTCCTTGATTTTTTCGAGAAAAATTAATCTTTGCACCTGTTTTGCGTAGAGAATTTCTTCTTCATGGGTGAGAAGGGGAACTCGGCCAATTTCTCTGAGATAGGCGCGAACTGGATCGGTGGGGTTTTTCGAGGTTTTCATGAGTGCGCGTCGGTTGAGGGTTGATATTCAGGGATTGATGGCGTTTTTCAGATCGCTTCCCCAGGGGCAGTTAAGGAGATGCTATCAGGGTTTTTTCTAGTTTTGTAAAGAGATTAGTAAGTGATCACTCAAGGATATAGAGAAATCTAATTGAAGATTTAATTGCCTCTATAGTCCTTTTTTTGGCTATATATAGAGTTTATGGGCATAAATGGCAAGTAGTAAGAACCTTGGTTGTTTAACCAATATTACAACAATTATTAAATATTGTAAAGTTTATGAGAAAAAAAAATATCCCTATCAGGAACGCAGCAAGGAAGGGGAGGTTTGAGTATCTGTACCCATAGATTACCCAAAGGTTTCCAATCAGGATGCAATCTAGATGACAAAATGAGCAATTTTCTCAGATAGCGATCGCAGGGCGATCGGTGAGGGGTTTGTACTAAAATGTCCATTGACTCTCCCCCGCTAACCGCTCGCGCGGTGTAGCGGGGGATTCTTGGTTCATCTGCTCTTGACTAGATCAAACAGGTTTAACTGAACGACCCCCAACCGACCGCCTCCGCAAGCGTTTTCTAACACGGTCAGTCCGACCGCATTTTTTCCTCGGTTCTCGATTACCTTCGCTGATGCCGTATCTCTCGGTTCAATGTGGCCGCAAGAATCACACCGGTGAACTCTTTCCGATAACGACTTTTTACCAGTGAACGCGCCACAATTAGGACAGTCCTGTGAAGTTCCGTTTTTATCGACTTTAAGATAATATTTCCCCCGTTTCCAAACAACAAACGGTAGTATCTCATTAATAAAACTACCGATGCCTGAATCTAGAGATTGTTTTCTAACGATTCCTCTAGACCACGAAACGAAGTTAATATCTTCAACAAAGATATTATCAGCAAGATCACAAAGGTAATGAGCTAACTTAAAATGCCAATCTCTACGAGTATTAGACACTTTTTCGTGTAATCTCGCTATCTTATCTTGGAGTTTCAACCAATTGTTCGAGCCTTTGACTTGATGTTTCAAGCGTCTTTGTAGCAATTTAAGCTTACTCTGTACTTTCAACAAAAATCGAGGGGCTTTGATTAAATCTCCCCGTGAAGTAGCGACAAAACTCTCAATCCCCGCGTCGATTCCTAAACAGGTCTTCCCTACTGTCATATCG
>NZ_JAPZQJ010000188.1:0-1183 GCF_027530405.1 Microcystis sp. LE19-41.2A
ATAATAAAATTCTCCACTTGCGGCTCTGACCATCCCTCAAAACAGGAGATAGCAGCATCCACTTCCCCCTTCCATAGAAAACATTTTACCTCATCAATCCGCTGGAATGACCCGCCAACTTTATAGAGGTTTTCGATTAAATGATACCAATCCAATATTTCAATTCTTTCCTGTTTCTCTCCTATCTGACCAAATAAATTCCAGATACCATCATGTCCATCTCCTAAACAAATTAAAGGTTCAGCCAAAACTTGAGAATTAACCAAATCTAATAAAGCCGAGTTATCTTGAAAAAAGGCCGCTACCCCCAGTTGATGAAAACTCACTGCTTTATAATCACGCCAAATCAAGGCTTTTCCCTTGGCAGTTCTTAGTCGTACCTTACCGCCATCTATGCTCATTTCTTCGACTTCAACTTCTGGGTTAGACGGTAATTCTTCAAAAGCATAGCGATGTACGAGGCGTTGTTGGGTACTGTGAGAAACAGCAATTCCTGTCAATGATTTGATTTTCTGCGCCGATTTTTCGTAGGATTCATCGCCACTTAATAGCAAACAGTTCTTCTCTAACATTGGACTCATCTGAGTCCGAGACTTTATTTCTAATTTTTTCGCTTGTTTTTCTGTAATTGGTAATTCCCCCAAAATACTTTTCACTTTTCTCGTCCGACCGGCAGTTTCTTCTGTGCTTGTTTTGACAAAAAAATACCGATTTCTGGGTTAACATAATGAATCATTAAATCTCTGACTGTCTCCTCTATCTCTCCCAAGTTATTAAATTTCTTAATTTGGGATTGCTCATAGAGACATTGCCCTAACTCTTGACATAACTCTTTAATTCTTTTTTCATTTTCTGATAACATTGAATTATTCCTCCCATCGAGAGCTATTCTGAATTGTAAGTTATAACTATTATAATCTCATTTCTCTTTGTGATCAAGTTGAAGATTTTCTAGTTTTTGACTGCTATAAGTATTAATACTCATTGCATAAGTGAGATGCTCCCCCCTTGTCTTTCATTGTTCCTCACTTTAAAAACTTCTATTTTTCTTGATATTTTTCGTCCATGACTATTATCTTGTTCAAGAAAGCAACTTTCTGGCTTTGAGGAATTACTCAGGTCTTGTATTCGCTGATCAAGATTTTTCTGATTTCCTTTAACGGTGATAACATAATCATTTTTA
>NZ_JAPZQJ010000025.1:0-70368 GCF_027530405.1 Microcystis sp. LE19-41.2A
CAATCCTTATCTGGCAAGAGATTTAATTGATTAGTTCGCTCCAGATCGCAAACAATTGACAAAAATTGCGGCAATGTCTGTCTCTATAAAGGTTTCATTCCTTATAACCCCGTCCATTGCATAAGACAAACCGAAGAACCGATTTTTCTAAAATTACTATTTCTATTTTAGGTGGTTTAAGTGCGTTTTAGCTTATTATCAAAATTAGCCACAGCAAGAGGATTTAATGGCGAGACTTGTGGCCATAGTTTAGGACAATGATTAGACTTAGAGAAAGCCTTAGATTTATGAAAGGTTTCCCTGATTTGTACCCACTAACGGGGCATCAGAAATTCTCTTAATCCCTCCTACAGCATAGGTTATGACCTTGTGTCAAAGGGGAAGTCCAGTCATAAAATCATCGAGTTCTAACTGCGCCACCGTAAAATTTGTGCTTTAATGGGGTTGACAAAATCCCGTTTTTCTGCTTGAGATTTTTCGTATTCTTGCTTGAGGCGATAATACCATTTGGCCTGGGTATCGGCATCATCAATTAACATCAAAGCTGGATGATAACTAAGTCCTTCCTGTTGTTTAATCACCACATCGCGATCCTGTTTGAGGAATTGTCGAGTTAAATAACGCAAAAGAGGGGTTAAAAATGCCAACCAAGGGATCGTATAGTATAAACTTTGATGGACTTCGCAGTGATTTTCATCGATGGGAGTAATTGCCGTAAAAGCACAGGCCAAATACCGATCACCTCGTAGTATTTCTGTACGCACCGAGGGCAATTCAAAAACAATTTCAATCGATACTTTATTACCCAAAATTTTATAGGGTTTCGCACTTACGGGCATATCATAGGGAGCAAGACGAAAACCGAGGGGAACAGGTTCGTATTGTTTTTCTTTGACCCGAAATTTGCGTGGACCGCTGCGCCACCACCAAGAAGTATGAACGTAGGGACCGTGGGCCGGATCCATCAATCCCACCACTGCATGGTCAATATTGCAGTCAAAAGTGATAGTTTCGGCTATTTTGGGGGTAAGTTTGCCAAAATCGGCAATAGTCGGCACAGGAGGCAGATTTTCTTGATTAATTTCTCTTTTTGAGTCTGCCGGAATAAACACCCAGATATGACCTTGTATTTCACGACAGGGATAACTGGTGACGCAAATTCTGCTAATATCAAGGCGATCGTGTTCCGTTAATGAGGGGATCTCAGAACAAACGCCATCGCTAGTATTAAATTTCCAGCCATGATAGCAACAGTACACCCCATCCCCTTCAATCCAGCCATGGTGTAGCGGAATGCCACGATGGGGGCAAATGTCCCGCAATGCGAACACTTCTCCATCCTCTCTCCTACCGACAACAATCGGTTCACCTAGCATTTTTTTGGCCATTAGCTGACCGGGTTTAAGTTTATTTGCCGGTGTGGCCACATACCAAAAGTCGCGCAGTAAGCTAGTCATAGGGTTTGTCTGGAGAGCTTCGATCGTTCATCCTATCATCAGAAATGAAGGTTATGACCAAGACTAGGGCAGATAATTTATGGACGTAACTGGATTCGAACCAGTGACCCCATCGATGTCAACGATGTACTCTAACCAACTGAGCTATACGTCCGCACGAATTGTTATTATAACACGATTGCTTCTAATTAGGCAAGCCCCTAGGCAATAAATTGATAGCCAATTAACTTATAAATTAACTTGGCAGTGGTAAATTCTGAGACCACCGAATCACTAATCGGGGCCAATTCCATCACATCACAGCCAATCACCTGATGAGTTTGGAAAAGACGACGGAGAAAGCCTAGGGTTTGATGCCAACTTAACCCCCCCGGTTCAGGTGTTCCCACCCCCGGAATTAAAGCCGGATCTATGCCATCCACGTCTATGGTTAAAAATACCTTCTCGGTGCTAATTTTGGCGATCGCTTTTTCGATCCAATCCGGATCCCTGGCGATATCTCGATCCCAAATTACGGGAATCTGCTGTTTAGCGATTAATTCCGCTTCTTCTCGACAAATAGCCCGAATTCCCACGGGTAAAGTCGGTAAACCCATTTCTAACACCCGACGCATCACACAGGCGTGGTTATGGTGCGATCCTTCGTACTCAAAACGCATATCGCCATGGGCATCAATTTGAACCACCGTAAAAGGGTCCGATAAAGCTTGTCGATAAGCTTGTACTACTCCCGTAGTGATAGCGTGTTCACCCCCGACGGCGACGACAAATTTATCATCGGCAATTAAACGCGAAACTGTAGCTGTGGTGACGGCTAACATCTCCTCGGCGGACAATTGCGGTTGCTGACGGGTATCGGCGATCGCATCATGGGTATAGATGCCCACTTCTAAACAGGTTTCCCTCTTAAGTTCCTCGTCATAGGCTTCCAATTGTTGGGAAGCAGTAATCACCGCCGCCGGTCCAGTTTCACAACCCTTGCGATAGGTGGTGGTGGCCTCGTAGGGAATCGGCAGGATCACGGCCTTAGCTGTGGCGTAAGTGGCGATCGCTTCACTACCTAAAAATTGTTCGCTACCGGTGGCGCCAGACAATAACATGGGCAAGTCACAGAAAATTTTAGTCCAACCTTCTATTATAAATATTTTGACTATTTTTGTCTATCTCAACTGACCCCAAACATATCTACTGTAATAGCAAAAAACCCTTATCCATCAATAGATACATCCCTCGATTTCTCGCTCAAGATTGGTTTGCTGCGGGCGATAATCTGGAAATATAGCCATCAGTTAGGCTGCTTCATACTGCTGTAACAAAAAACAACTATCCCCCGATAGCGATCGCTAAAGGTCGAATAATTATAAATTTTTGTCAAGGGGTGCGGTCAGATATAGGAGTCATCGCTAGAATGAGCCTAGTTGTCAGGAATTTAGTTAAACAAGGTTTTTGGCAAGATGCTAATCTGGCTAACAATATACACTGGAACGGCAAGGCGATCGGCTAGGTAGCAAAGGTTATCTGCGTCTGGTGAGCGGGAACGTTATGCCGCTCAACCCTTGCTGAAGGCACAGCCGAAAATCTAACTGTGAGACGTAGAGAGTTAAGACATGGATCAAAAGATTAAGGATATCATTGAGGTTGCTGATAAGCTGGAGTCACGAGTAAGTTCTCATTGGAATTTTTATACAGTTGCTGTCGTCGCAATTATTGGTTGGCTGGTTTCTTCCAAAAAAGACTTTTCACTTTCATATAGCCAAGCTCTAGTAGCAACAATTGTTTGCATTGGGTTTTTTATTGCAAATTTCTATGGAATACGTGCTGCAACAAAGAGAGTAATCGCAGTAGAAAGTGAACTTAATGCACTTGCGAAGAAAACGGAATTTGAAAGTGCTTTGCTCAAAAAGGAGTTATCGTATTCATCATCAACATTGCTACCTTCCTGGGTTCTGCATATATTTGTTGATATCATTGTTCTTTTCGTAATATGGTCAAGTGTAAAGAATTAGGTTTGAGCTGTAGGGTGCGTTCCCTAATGCAACTTCTACCGCTCCACCGATCGATTTTTGGGGAACGCACCATGCACATTGATTAAAGCTGTAAGTCTAGGCGTTGCTGAATCAAGGTATGAATGCCAACTGTGCATCGTATCCAAAAGTTAGTTTGGGTCTAGCGGCAAGATGTAGGCAGAGTAGTCAAGTGAAGTGTCCCATGCCTGAGCCTCACCTTGTATAGAGCCGACAAATGACTTTAGGATACAATGACGATAAAAGCTAGTAGCCAGTTGGATATATTTGTTATGGCATTAATATCCCGTGTTGTTCACAGTGATCCCGACATTCTAGGGGGAACCCCTGTTTTTGTAGGAACTCGTGTGCCGATGAGAACCCTACTTGATTATCTTGAGGCTGGTGATTCATTAGAGGTATTTCTAGACCATTTTCCCAGTGTCAGTCGAGAACAGGCGATCTCAGCCCTTGAATTAGCAAAGGAAATGTTGACAGCCTATGCGAATCCTGCTTGATGAATGCGCCCCACGCCCGTTAAAGCGTGAGCTTGCCGATTACGAGGTATGCACAGTTGTTGAGATGGGATGGTCAGGGAAAAAGAACGGTGAGTTGCTGAGGCTGATGAGTCAGGAGGGTTTCACGATTCTCCTCACTACAGATCAAAATTTGCGTTATCAGCAAAATTTACAGCAAACTGGAGTGGCAGTTATTGTTCTTGTAGCAACCAGCAACAAACTTTCTGACTTACTTCCCCTAATGCCAGATGCCTGTAGCGTATTAGATAAAGTCTCTCCAGGAGAAGTGATTGAAGTTGGAGGCTCCTGAAAGTTGTGTTGGCGAAAGCAGCATAACTCCGCATCCCTGGCGATATCTCGATCCCAAATCACGGGAATCTGCTGTTTAGCGATTAATTCGGCTTCTTCTCGACAAATAGCCCGAATTCCCACGGGTAAGGTCGGTAAACCCATTTCTAACACCCGACGCATCACACAGGCGTGGTTATGGTGCGATCCTTCGTACTCAAAACGCATATCGCCATGGGCATCAATTTGAACCACCGTAAAAGGTTCCGATAAAGCTTGTCGGTAAGCTTGTACTACTCCCGTAGTGATAGCGTGTTCACCCCCGACGGCGAGGACAAACTTATCATCGGCAATTAAACGAGAAACTGTAGCTGTGGTGACGGCTAACATCTCCTCGGCGGACAATTGCGGTTGTTGACGGGTATCTGCGATCGCATCATGGGTATAGATGCCCACTTCTAAACAGGTTTCCCTCTTAAGTTCCTCATCATAGGCTTCCAATTGTTGGGAAGCGGTAATCACCGCCGCCGGTCCAGTTTCACAACCCTTGCGATAGGTGGTGGTGGCCTCGTAGGGAATCGGCAGGATCACGGCCTTAGCTGTGGCGTAAGTGGCGATCGCTTCACTCCCTAAAAACTGTTCGCTACCGGTGGCGCAAGACAATAACATGGGCAAGTCACAGAAAATTTTAGTCCAATCTTCTATTATAAATATTTTGACTATTTTTGTCTATCTCAACTGACCCCAGACATATATACTACAATAGCCAAAACCCCTTATCTATCAATAGATACATCCCTTAACTTTTCTTGGTGTACCCGTGTTTATTGTAATATTTCTCAATGGACAGGGAGCGAGCATATTTGCTGAAACCGAGTTAGATTTATGGGGGGTTTCCTTGATTTCTACCAGGGAAGAGGGCATCAGAAATTCTCTTAATTCCTTCCAAGGCACAGGTTATGGCCTTTTGTCAAGAACGTCAGTTAAATTGCTTTTTTTATATAACTCATTCCCCCTTAATTGAATAAGTTGAGGGGGAATTTTATAGATTAATTTTCGGCTTCATTTTCTAAAATTTCCTGTAATTGTGAACGCAATGGAGTTAGATTATTTTCAATCGTCCGCCAAGCAATTGCCAATTCTACCCGAAAATATTCATGAAAAATGACATTTCGCATATCTCCCATTAAACGCCAAGGAATTTGAGAATAACGCAATTGTATCTCACTAGGAATATTTCTAGATGCCTCACCAATAATTCCTAAATTATAAAGAACTGCTTTAAGAGTCACTCGATTTGAGCTAAAATCTTCAAAGGTCATATTAGCCGTCCATTCCAAGATTTCATCAATGGATTCAATAATATCTTGAAGACGAAGTTGCCAATCTCTAAAAGGCATTAATCACATCCTTTAATACAGGTTGTCGTAAATGTTCTTTTAAAGAATCTTGAGTACCTAAATCAACAGAACATCCTAATATATCTTCTAAGTAAAGTCGTACCTCGATAAACTCAAATAACCCTACCGCTTTACTAAATTCTACCAATAAATCTACATCACTGTCAAAACGTGCTTCATCCCTTGCTACTGAACCAAATAGAGACAGAGATTTTACCCCTAGTTTTTCTAATTGTTCTCGGTGTTTTGCGAGAATTGTTAGTACTTCATCTCGTTTCATGGCTATTTCCTGAAATCTGATTCCTTCATTGTAACCTTAATGGTTGTCTCGTTGATATTGGCTCTCATGATGAAGTTTATTAAAATAGAAATTATTATTGAACTTAGAAATGCTCTGCCAGTGCCAAATACCACCATTAATTAGTTTGCTTAGGTTTTTCAAGTTGCTCTTTAACTAATTCTAAGGGAAGTTTTAACACTCTAGCAATTTGTTCGACGGTTAAGCCTTCTTTCATCAATTCTGTAGCGATTTCGAGTTTATATTCTTCTTCTGGATCAAATTTTTGTAATTGGTTTTCTGGTAGTTGATTACAGATATGACCTTTATTAATTTGGACACCGTTAACGACATTATTGTTAGCGACATTATAATAATACCTTCGCAGACTAGACCTAAGATTAGCTTTATTAACTTCTTCTCCTAAAATTTCCGATAAGGTTTTCCATAGCTTACCGGCTACATCCTTGACATATTTCTCGGAACGATGATGATTTTTAGCGATTTCTGTGTATTTTTGGTGATTAATCACCCCTTCTAAGATTTCAGACTGAACATCATCTAAATTCTCTCCTGTATAGGAAAAGATGAGATTATCAACAGTTGTAATTAAAGAGTGAATATCAAAATTGTTCATTTTTAAACACAGAGTCAAGATTAATAAGCTTTTACCCGACATTATATGACATTATAAGGTGTACGGTCAATTTAATATTATTTTTAGATTTAAGTTATTTTTCTTAATACTGCTTTATATAACTTTATATGACTTTAAAAGCCTTGAAGGAAAATTTCAACGTATTTAGAATACGGTGGTATTTTATATTGGAGGTGGGAAGTCACAAAATGCGACTTAAACCGTTTGTATTTATTGTATCTAGTTTCTTGAGTTCCTCTTTGTCCATGAATGCTCTTGCTATCAGCCTAGGTGGGGGTATTTCTGGATCTTATGAAATATTTAAAGGTATAATAGAGCCGTTCGATATTACAATTGATGGACAAACAATTAATACAGGATTAGTAAATTTTACACTAGATTCTTCAGAGTCTTCAAACTTTATTTTTGATTTTAATAATATGACTCATGCCTATGAAGCGAGTCTTTTGATAACAGCACCAGGATTAGATTTACTAGGTGCACCACCGCAAAGAATCACTGTCAGCTTAACAGGAGCAATAACAAGTACAGTACCAGATGATGTTATTCCTGGTTCAGAATTTGATTTAACAATTTTTTCTGAAACTCTAACAGGAGGTGGCGTATTTGAATCAGGACAATTATTATCAGGTTGGAGATACAATAATATTCAAATAAATACCACAAATGTTACCAATGTAAATGTACAAATAGGAAATGACAATAAAGCTGAAACGAAGTGTGATACCTCTAGTAAAGCTGAAGGAAGTGGACGAGTTGATGCTAACTTAACTGATCCTACGGGAAAACAAGTTATCCCTCTTACTGGACAAGGACAGACAAGTTCAGGTAATAATAAACTAAGCTGTCCACCTCCAAAAACATTAGAACCCACCTCAACCCTAAGTCTTCTTTCCCTGGGAATACTTGGTGCAGGTGCAACCCTAAAACGCAAAGTAAAACGCTCTCATTCAACCGAAAAAGAACCCAGTAACGTCGGTTAAATTGCTTTTTTATATAACTCATTCCCCCTTAATTTTAGACCAGTTGAGGGGGATTTTTATGCTCTTGCTTCTCCTTCTTGTATTTTTAACTGAATATTTGCTATAATAAACGAAGGGTAAGCATCAATCATCTTCAAGCGATAGAAACTATTATTGAGGAACGACAAAATGAACTTAGAAATGCTTGGACAAAACACTTCTCAAGCTGAAGTAACTCATATTTCTTCCCATGGAATATGGATTCTGGCAAACAATGAAGAAATGTTTCTTTCCTATCAAAATTTTTACTGGTTTCAAGATGTCCCTATTAGAAAAATTTTAAATATACAAGAGCCTTTTCCTAATCATTTTTATTGGCCAGATTTAGATGTAGATTTAAGCAAAGAAATTATTAAAAATCCTGAGAGATTTCCTTTAAAAGTTAAAGCCTAGTTTTTATCCTTAATTAAGTGCGATGCCGAAGGCACTGCGTAGCAGCACGCTGATCTTGTAGGGTGCGTTCCCTAAGGCAACTTCTACCGCTCCAGCGATCGATTTTTGGGGAACGCACCATGCACATTGATTATTGCGATCGCTGATCTTGTAGGGTGCGTTCATAAAATGTAACGCACCTTATTTTTATTGCTTGTCCTTCTGTATCCCATAGGATACACTTAAGGCATGATTGAAATTCGCCAGACCGAAACCTACTCTCAGTGGTTTAGCAATTTGCGGGATCGCCAAGCAAAAGCACTTATAGACATTCGTGTTCGTCGCCTGTCTATGGGCAATCCAGGCGATGTTAAACCAGTAGGAAAAGGTGTATCGGAACTGCGGATCGATTATGGCCCAGGCTATCGGGTGTATTTCATTCAGCGAGGCGAGACCTTGATCATCCTCTTGGCAGGAGGAGATAAGCAAACTCAAGAACGGGACATCAAAACAGCATTAAATTTAGCACAAGACTTATAGGAGATTTTCATGGCTACTATCCAAACCTATCCTTGGGATGCGGCAGAACATCTCGAAACAAAAGAAGATATAGCTGCATATCTTGAAGCAGCTCTTGAAGATGGCGATCCAAGCTTAGTGGTAGCAGCATTAGGTGATATTGCTCGATCTAAAGGGATGACACATATTGCCCGTGAAACAGGGTTGGGGCGTGAAAGTCTCTATAAAGCTTTGTCAATCGAAGGCAATCCAGAGTTTGCCACAGTTCTTAAGGTCTTACAATCACTTGGGTTACGCCTCCAAGTCGTACCAATTGCCTAACTTCACCGTTATACTGAATCGGTTTTTAATAGCATGATTAACTCCCAATCCCACTTTAAAAACCCGCTCCCTTTTCCCCACTTTCCACTCCCCCATACCTGTTAAACGGGATTTAGGATCAGAGCGATCGCTAGATTAAGGGTTAAGTAATGTTAAGATCATAATTCTTCATGAAGAAAGCGCATGATCGCCGAGTAACTGTAGCTAAAAATACCAAATTTTGCCCCAGTCACAATACATTAGGGATCAAGCGCATTCGATCGAAGCAGGAATTTTCTCCCCAGTATCTATGAATCAATCAGAAAGTTGTGGTAAGGTCTATCTCGTCGGTGCAGGTCCCGGAGATCCCGGTTTGTTGACCTTAAAAGCGAAAGTTCTCCTAGAAAATGCCGATGTTGTCCTCTATGATGCCCTAGTCAGCCCCTCGATTCTGACCATGATTAACCCCAGGGCCGAACAAATCCATGGGGGTAAGCGTCGCGGTCGTCATTCTCTAGTACAGGAGGAAATCACCGCTTTACTGATCGAGAAGGCCCAGACTAATGCTGTGGTTGTTCGTCTCAAGGGGGGTGATCCCTTTGTTTTCGGTCGCGGGGGTGAAGAAATGCTCGATCTGATTGCGGCTGGAATTAGCGTCGAGATCGTGCCGGGGATCACTTCAGGAATTGCCGTGCCTGCCTACGCCGGTATTCCCCTCACCCATCGCAATTATAGTTCTTCCGTTACCTTCGTCACCGGCCACGAGATGGCGGGTAAATATCGTCCTCAAGTTAACTGGTCAGCGATCGCCCATGGTGCGGAAACAATTGTTGTTTATATGGGTGTGCATAATTTACCCTATATTATCGGCGAGTTAACCAAGGCCGGCAGAAGTCCAGAAACACCGATCGCCCTGATTCGCTGGGGAACAACACCGCAACAACAGCAGTTAATCGGTACTTTCACCACGATTATGGACCAGATCGAAGCCACCGGCTTTGAAGCCCCAGCGATCGCTGTTATCGGTGCAGTGGTGAACCTTCACGATCTCTTGCAAGCGGGACAACCTTTGCTATCGAGGACAATCCCCCCCACCCCCATTTCTCCCTGATTCGGTTTCCATGCGTCAATATCAAAAATCCCTGACAATTGCCACCAGTCCCAAGAATTTCCATCGTCTCACTGCCCCCATAGAGGTGATCGTGGCTGAATCGGGCATAACGACGGGATTATGCAGTATATTTGTCTGTCACACCTCCGCTTCTTTGCTGATCCAAGAAAATGCCGATCCCGATGTTCTCACCGATTTGGCCAATTTCTTCGCCAAGTTAGTCCCGGAAGATAGCAGTCTCTACTATCACTCTACCGAAGGGCCAGACGATATGCCCGCTCACATTCGCTCGGTCCTAACCCGGACATCGGAACAAATCCCGATCGCTAGAGGTAAATTAGTTTTAGGCATCTGGCAAGGTATCTATCTCTGGGAACATCGTCAGAGTCGTCACCAAAGGCAAGTGGTGGTTCATATCACCGGGGTCTGAAGCGTTGCGTATAGTTTTGTAATAGAAACTTTACTCGTACCCCTCATCGGAGTAAGATTTTTTCCGTGTACGATCAAATTGTTCGCTTTTTGAACAAAGAACTTCATATTTCGTAACAAAAGGAAACAATTTATGCGAAAATTGTTCGCTCTGGCCCTGGTGCTATCTCTCTGGTTCACCTTTGCCGCTCCAGCGTCGGCTGACTTGTCCAATCTGACCCCTTGTAGCGAAAATCCCGCTTTCCTACAAAAAGCGAAGAGTTTCCGCAACACCACTCCTGACCCCGAATCGGGAGCCAAACGCGCTCAAACCTACTCCCAAGCTCTCTGTGGACCGGAAGGCTATCCGCACCTAATTGTGGATGGTCGTTGGGATCACATGGGCGATTTCTTTATCCCTAGCATCCTATTCCTGTACATTACCGGTTGGATCGGTTGGGTTGGTCGGGCCTATTTAATCGCCGTGCGCGACAGCAAAGATGCGGAAATGAAGGAAATCATCATCGATGTTCCCCTCGCTTTGAGCAAAATGTTAACGGGTTTTCTCTGGCCGTTGGCGGCTTTACAAGAGGCCACTTCCGGTAAATTAACCGTTAAGGATTCGGAAATTACCGTTTCCCCTCGTTAATTTTTGTGTCAAACCCTTGACTTTTTATTCCCTAGGAGAACTCAGATGGAAGGACTTACTAAATTTCTCTCGTCCGCACCCGTGTTAATTATGGCGCTGCTGACTTTCACCGCCGGGATTTTAATCGAATTTAATCGCTTTTATCCCGATCTCTTATTCCACCCGCTAGGCTAAAGGCAATCTCAGGTGATTAAAGGGGATACAGAGTCCACTGTATCCCTTTTTAAGGGCAACGATCGGAGGGACTGGGGGAATATTAAGAAAAGAAAGGCACTGGAGACGACAGGCTCTAAAAATCGATAAGATACAGGTGTCTGCAACCACAGAGGTGGGACAAACCATGCTGTTAGATAGAGATTTGATGCTAGGAAAGCGTCTGCGGTATCAAGAATTACAAGAAAAATTAAAAGAGATTTGGCAGGGAGAAAACGTTCCCGAATCCGATGAATGGGATTATGATATCCTAGTTGTCCCTTCTTTTAGTATCGATCAGAGAGTCGGTCAAAAAGTAGCGGGTTTTTTACATTACGAAGAAAGATTATTATTTTCTCTGATTCGGTTGCGACACCCGAAAACTCGTTTAATCTATGTAACAGCGCAGCCACTGGCGCGGATGGTGATTGATTATTATCTGCAATTGTTGCCTGGGATTCCTTTTTCCCATGCTAATAATCGTCTGTTATTACTGACAACTCACGATAACTCTTTTCAACCTTTAACCCAAAAAATTCTGGACAGACCGCGCTTAGTAGCAAGAATCCGGCAAGCGTTGCGTCGAGATCGTGCCTACATGGTTTGTTTTAATTCTACTAATTTAGAGCGAGAATTGTCTTTACAATTAGATATTCCTTTATTTGCCTGTAGTCCAGACTTATTGTATTGGGGTTCTAAAAGTGGCAGTCGCGAGATTTTTGGTCAAGGCAATATTCCTCATCCTGACGGTAGTTTACAGGTAAATACGGTTAAGGATTTGTTATACGAAGCCGCTAGTTTGTGGTCCCGTCAACCGCAACTAAAACGCATGGTAGTGAAGTTAAATGAGGGGTTATCGGGAGAAGGAAATGCAGTTTTAGATTTACGTCCTTTAGGGGTAATTGTTGATAGTAACAGTCTAGATTTAAGCGAGAAAATGAATCTCTTGTCCAAACAATTAGAGAAGATGAGTTTTCAAGCAAGGGATGAAAATTGGGAGAGTTTTTCTGGCAGAATTGCTGAATTAGGGGCAATTGTCGAAGCTTTTATTGAAGGAGAAGAAAAGCGATCGCCAAGTGTGCAAGGTTATATTACACCCACGGGAGAAGTGAATATTCTTTCCACTCACGATCAAATTTTAGGCGGTCCCGATGGTCAAATTTATCTAGGTTGTCATTTTCCTGCCGATGAAAATTATCGCCTGCAATTACAGGAATTAGGTCTAAAAATAGGGGAAATTCTGGCAGCAAAGGGGGCAATTGAACGCTATGGAGTTGATTTCGTCGCTGTCAAAAATCCAGAAACTTTAGTCTGGGATTTACAGGCGATCGAAATTAATCTGCGAAAAGGAGGAACTACCCATCCTTTCATGACTTTGAAGCTTTTAACTAATGGTGAATACGATCAAAAAACCGGATTGTTTTTCAGTCAACCTCACCAAGAAAAGTATTATATTGCCTCCGATAATCTCCACAAACCCCAATACAAAGGTTTACTTCCCGATGATTTAATGGATATTATTGCTAAACATCACTTACATTTTGATAGTAGCAGTAAAACAGGAACAGTTTTTCATCTCATGGGTGCGCTGTCAGAATTTGGTAAATTAGGGTTAACTTGTATCGGCAATTCTAGTGAGGAAGCTGCGGCAATTTATCAGCGTGTGGAACAGGTGTTAGATTGGGAAACAGAGCATAGTTCCATAAATTTAGGTTATTATTATTCTGGATTACCGATCACTTGGATATAGAAGGTTTTTCTGGCAAGAATTTGCGTTTTAGGGAATCGATAGCTCGTCCGGGTACTTCCGTCGCTTGAGCGAGAATTAAATTCCAAAGATAACCGTATTTAGGGAAATTTCTCAGGAGAATCACCTCGGCAATAAAGTAAAAACGTTTAGTTCTTTTATACTCAGGAGGATTATCTTCAATCCGCAGTTGTTCGGCTATTTCTGGCAGCCAATGACCGATAGTTTTACCTTGCTCAAAAAACTTGGCCTGAATATACAAACCCAGTAATCTATCTAAACACCAAAAGGGAATATATTTAATCGGACCAGTGACACTCATGGAAGCAGTAATCTCTTTAACTGCCGGTTGTACCAGTTCGTTTTTCCAAACTTTTTTATCAAAGTTTTCCATGTGAGGACCCTTGTGATCTCGACGTTTCCCGATCAGGGCGCTAGGATTAAAAGGATTATCTAAAGGAGCGATCGGTACTTCTAATAAATAATTATTCTCTTTAAACAAGTTACTATTATTCTCTCTCCTGCTACAGATAGCTAAACTTTTTACATCGGGAATTGTTGGCCAAGGACTCTCCAATTTTTCTCGTTCACCGTAGGGAAATCCACATCTGGCTAATCTTAATACCCAACTATTGGGAAAGCGGTCAAAATAGTCTTTGACTAAGGTGACGATCTCAGGGTGTAAATATTCATCGCAATTGATTGTGAGAATATAAGTACCTCTGGCATTTAAAAATCCTGTACTTCTTTGAATAATTTCACCTCGTAAAGCACAGACAATCTGTTTCATGCGTGGATCATTGACTGGGGAAGGTTTGACCCCAGGAGGATGAACTAAAATAAATTCTATGTCTCCCTTGACTTTCAATAATTCTCCTAGCCAATGTTCGCTAAATCCCTCGCGCATCGGGATAACGATCGATAGAAAAGTATTGGACATAAATTAACTCTTTAGATTTGCCTGTGATTTATCAAAGTTGTCTTGACTGCGATGCACTTAACTGGTTTAAATGGCCTCTAAATATTTGCTATCGAGCAGAAATGAGCCTCGAGCGAATTTTACACCCCAATAACCCCCCGGCCGGCGATCGATTACCGTGCCGATATCGTCGATATCGAGCAGCTCTGGCGGCCGTAACATAGGCATGGGATCGGCGGTTTTCAGGTAAGGGGGAATGGCAATCAGACGGACTTTTCCCCCGACGCTAATTTCACTCATGGTACTGGCTAGATGCGATCGTGATAATTTTCCAAGTTAGCATATTTCAAATCATTCTCAAGATAGATTCCCTAGGGAATAGGTATTCTGTAAGCTGTTGCCATCCGCCTTTGGCGTTGGGTTGGGCTGTTGCCTAACCTAGCGGCGAGGGGGGCGATCGCTATCGGTACAATCAAAAAGACCCAAAATCTTAATCGCTAGTTAGGGAGAGGAATGTAAAGATTTATTAAATATAGAGAAATTGCGGCATGAGATATGATTGATATGGTTGCCTATTAGTCTAAGTCAAATGAACATTGAACAAGTTATCATTAAAAACCTAAGAAAACTTCCCTTAGAAAAACAACAAGAAGTGTTATCCTTCACCGAATCTCTCACCTCAAGAATTTCCCTCCCTTCCCCAGATTATAGTCTCACTCCCCAGGAAAAAGCTCAAAAATGGCAGAAAGTAATCGCTAAACTTCCTAAAACAAGTGCGAATTTACCTGATGAAGCTTTACACCGTGACACTATGTATGAAGACTAATGACTCAATATTTACTGGATACTAACATTTTGCTTCGGGCGGCTGATACGTCTTCAGCAACTTATTCTCTTGCTAATAATGTAATTACTCAAATCGTCGAAACAGCTAATGAATGTGTTATTATTCCTCAAGTTTTAATTGAATTTTGGGTAGTTGCAACCCGACCCCTTGATGTTAATGGTTTAGGTTGGACTCCAGCACAAGCTACAAATTATGTCAATGATTTATTAGATAACTTTACATTAATTGCAGAAACGCCGGATATTTTTCCCCTTTGGTTTCAATTAGTCACCATCTACAACATTAAAGGAAAACGCACTCATGATATTAGGCTTCTTGCTGTCATGAAAGCTTCTAACATTACCCATTTATTAACCTTTAATCCTGATGACTTTATCCCTATTCCCAATATTACCATCGTTCATCCTCAAGATTTCATTAATTCCCAATAATTAGGCAGCAAATCCGACATACCGCACCACAATCCCTCACGGAAGGCAATAGGTCGCCTGAGAAGGAGTAAAACAGTGGAAAACGCATGAAATTCCTTCCTCTGTGAATCACTGTCTTATGGCGAAAGGAGAAACAGCAGTCTAGAAAAGAGTTCTGGTATTATTTATAGACATCGCCGCGAGGTTTAATAGTTGTAATGACGTATAGATTGTTGTCTCTATCTTCAAAAAACAACACTCGATACTTACCTACTCGCAATCTTAGTTCATCTCTTCCGTAAAGGGGTTTAATATCTAATTTTGTAGAATCCGAAATCAAAGTATCCAAAGCTTCAAGAAGACGAATTTGATCATTTTTAGGCATCCTTTCTAAGGAGCGTTCTGCTTGTCTAAGTAGAATATAATCAGCCAAGTTTATCTCCAAATAATTTGTATTTTAATTCTGTTGAAGTGATTCCAGTATCTCGACCGGATAAATAATCTTGCCATGCTGCTTGGCTTTCAGCAAGTTCTTCGGCTGGAATGATCTCATCGTCATCTTTTGGCGCTACGGTCGGCTTGATGATAGTTTTTAAATCCTCTAAAAGTCGCAACTTATCCGTAAGGGGAAGATTCTCTATTTGGCTGAGGATTTCATAGTAAGTTGTCATAGACCTTGATCGTATCAGATAATCCGAACACACCTCAAATAATACCACATCCAGATACTAACCAAAAATGGTAAAAGCGGTGGGCTGTTCACAACCGACTTGGTTCTGCGGTTTCTTTATCGGGATTAAGAGAGGAATATAAAGATTTGTTAAATTGTAGCTTTTACTACAATTTGGGGGGGGGAAATGTGTATTGTTGTCTTTGCTGACCCTTTAGGGTTAGGTAAAACTGCTGGTTAACTTGGCTGCTAAAAAAGCGATCGTATCAATTTACTCTTTGCCAACTTTGCCAAAAAACAGTTAAATCCCACTAACAACTTCAATGTCTTGAGGCATCTATCATGGTATTCATTAAACTTGTCAAAAATTCTATTGGGGGAGCCGTACTTATCAGTTTGGCAACAATAGGTACTGCTAATGCTCTTCAAATTACACCTATCAGTTATGATATGGAAAATGGAGGCGGAGGATTGTTTAAATACTGGGACAAGAAATATAATGGCACTGGAAACACGTCGCTAGATTATGCTCCTCTCAGCGGAGGAGTTGGAGATCTAACTGATGGCATAATTCCTACACAAAACTGGAATGTTGTAGAAAATGCAGAGGGTACAGGACCTTATGTTGGTTGGGAAAACCGGAATCCTGTCATTACTTTTAACTTTGCTGGCACAGTAAAGTTAAACTCAGTTACTGTCCATGTGGATGACTCAAATGGTAATGGTGGTGTTTCCGTACCGCAAAGTATATTATTAAGTATGGGTAGCTCTAATTACAATTCGGGAACTCTTACTGATCCGCCTAGTGCAGCGCCAACATCCTATACTTTTTCAGGATTAAATTTTAGTGGTAGTTCCCTACAACTTACTCTAAATCGACGCACTGCGTGGGTCCTTGCCAGCGAAGTTACTTTTGATGGCGAACTTTTGGGTGTCCAACCAGTTCCCGAACCCACTTCTACTTTAGGCTTCCTCGCTCTCGGCACTATCGGCGCAGCTTCAACCCTGAAGCGTAAACTAAAATCATCCCAATCTACCGAAAAAGAAACCACAAAAGTAGGCTAAATTGCCCACTAAAATACCATAAATGCCTCTTCATTCGGTCAGTTGAGGGGGTATTTTTTGCATAACTCTCTCAATTCTCATGATTTCAAGGAGGATGGTTTATTTTTTCATCCGCTATCTGCTACAATACAGATACAGGAAATAAAATTTTGATCAGTAGGGTAGAAGTCTTTTCCGTTATCTTAGAAGGTAAGCATCATGAAAAATTTAGAAGAAATTAAAGCGATTTTGGGTCAAGTTAAGTCCTTAGTAAAAGAAAAGTATCATGTCAGTGAATTAGGTATTTTTGGAGATTATGTAAAAGGAGAAGTGCAGGAAAATAGTGAAGTTAATATTCTGATAGATTATACAGAACCGCCTAGTTTACTAGATTTAGTAGATCTGGAATATTATTTAAGTGATTTACTTAAGGTAAAAGCGGATGTTATCAGTAAAAATGGCTTAAAAGGAAGAAGGAGAGAAAGAATTTTATCCGAGGTTATTTATGTATGACACAACGGGAATTTAGAGATTTCTTGCAAGACATTCTAGAGGCAATTTCTCAACTAGAAAAGATGACTCAGGATCTAAGCTTTGCCGAATTTTCAACTAAGATAGAAATCTTTCTTTCGGCAGTAAAATTAATTGAAATAATCGGGGAAGCAGTCAAAAATATTCCTGATGAAGTGAGAGTTAATTATCCCAATATTCCTTGGAAAAACATCGCAGGTATGCGGGATAAATTAGTTCATGAATATTGGGCAATTGATGAAAAAGTCGTCTGGAAAGTGATTCAAAACAATCTCCCCCAGCTAAAGAGAATCATTATCAGTATCATTGAGAAATTACAATAAATTTTCCTTCCTCCTTTAAAAACCCACCTCCCCACTTCCCACTTCCCCATTCATAATTATTCCCACTTGCAAGAGTGCCTTTTTGAACCTTTCCCTAAAAAGGTTTTGATTTTAGGGAAATACAGTTAAAGGAATCCATTCGTAGGTGTTGACAATGCCTTGAAAATAATCATTAATAGTTTCTCTGGAATAGGGAACAACACCCTCTTCACCAAACCAACGTTCATAAATTGTCACCGCTTGTTGTTGGTCACTAACGATCCCTTCCATGAATTTTAATAGGGTATAATTAACCGTATCGCGCCATTTAGAGTCATTTTCAGGTAAAGTACAGGCATAGGATTCGTAGGCGTAGGGATAGGAGGGAACTATGGCTAAATTATTGGGATTTTTAGCGTTTTTCCTTAAACCTTCTAGGGTAATGCCATCACTGGCAAAACCATCAATTTCTCCCGCTTCTAGTTTTTGTAAACCCTCGCCACGATTTTTAACTTTGACCAAAATAGCGGCGGGTTGTTGGGTTTTAATTACTGCTTCATTAGTAGTATTGGCAATTACTCCAATGCGTCTGCCTGCCAAGCTACCGATGTCATCAAGATTACTACCTTTGCGGGTTAACAATTGAGTGCCACTGGCAAAATAACTAACGGAAAAATCAACTTCATTTTCTCTTTTCCAAGTAAAAGTAGTGGAGCCACATTCGATATCTATCACCCCTGTTTTCAACTTTTCAAAACGATTTTGGGGAGTAATCTCAACAATTTTTAACTTAATTGGTTTTCCTAACTTCCGTTCGGTTTCTTTGCGAATTAACTCTAACATATCAAGGCTGTAACCCACCCACTTGCCCTGGGAGTTGACAAAACCAAAGGGAATAGCATCTTTACGAGCGCCGGCAGTAATTACCCCAGTTTTTTGAATGCGATCGAAGATTGCTCCCGCAAGGCTAGAATGGTTACTGGTGAGGGTTAAAGCTACTGTCATCGTCATGACGGCAAGTGTACGCTTCATTTTTTTTCCTAATCTGAAAGTGGCTCAAGTCTGGGACTGTTTCAGGAGACGGAGAGTTTCCCAGAGGAAGATTTTTCAGCGGCGATTGCTGGGGACAAAAAAAGAGGAGAGATGTTACTCTCTCCCCCTTTCAGTTTTTTCGACAGCATTTTAAATTGTTTTTTCAGTTGTCGCTGTCGGGCTGAACCGCCCTTGCCTTTGTCGTTACGTCCCTGACGGCGGGGGGACTCCCATCGCTTAAGTCGCATAGTTTTTAATTCAAATTTGGTTAGTTATCTGTATTGTAACAGGGTTAGCGTCAGTTTGGGTTAAGGAAATGAACTGACGGGGTGTAGGGTGTGGGGTGTGGGGTGTGGGGTTTTACCCATTTTCAGTAACCCATGCGGGCGTTGGGTTTCATGCTTCAACCCAACCTACATTCATCTTATATTTAATTCCACCCACCCACTTAACCAACCTTGTCCACCTAATTAGTATTTTCCTATGCTTAGTCAGCAACTTTGGCACAGCCATCAAGATCTAGTACAAGCTTGTCTAGAACACCCTTTTGTGCGAGGTATCGCCACAGGAGAGCTTAAACGGGACTGTTTCGCTTTCTATGTCGGTCAAGATGCTTTTTTTCTGGAATCTTTCGCCCGTGCTTACAGTATCGCCGCCGCTAAAGCTCCCGATTGGCAGGGATTCACTAGCTTTCATCGGTTAGCGGCAGGGGTATTACAGGAATTAGGATTACATGAAAATTATGCTTTACAGTGGGGAGTTGACCTGAGAAAGGTTCAGCCCGCTAATGCCACCCGTCGCTATCGGGATTTTCTTCTCGCTACCGCTTGGATGGGTGACATCGGTGCGATTGCCGTGGCGATGAGTCCCTGTATGCGTCTTTATGCTTATCTGGGTCAACAATTAGCCTTAGAGCCGATTTCTGAGAATCCCTATCAAGCTTGGATTGATAGTTATAGTGGGGATGAATTCGCCGCTTTAGCAAGCCAGTTAGAGGAATTGGCGGATAAATACGCCCCGATGACGGAAAATATCTCTTTATCCTATCGTTATGCCCTTAGTTGTGAACAGGACTTCTTTAGTGCCGCCTACAGCCGGGGCAAATCTTAAAATTTTCCCGTCACAATGTTAAGAAATATAAATGACGCTAAGATTAAGGTAAGCAAAATCGTCATTATAAAAATAATGTTTCCTTCGCAACCCACCGAAAACGAACTCCTGAAAACTATCTTGGAACCTCTACTAGAGGATTTCACCTATTGGTTTTCCCGTTCCCGTCTTCTCCTCGAATCCGAGAGATTATCCTTTCTCAGCGTCGAGGAACAAAACGATTTATTAGCAAGAGTCAAAAACGCCCAACAGGAGGTAGCCACGGCTCATTTACTCTTTAAAACCACAGGTGGTCAGGTGGGTATCGAGGCCAAGATGTTGTTGCCTTGGCATCAGCTGGTGGCAGAGTGTTGGGGGGTCAGCAGTCGTCGTCGTCGATTACAGGGTTGGGGAGAACATCAATCTCCTCAAACTGACGCTTAACCTGAAACTTTTTTGGTAAGCTAGAGAGTTGAGCGAATTTTTAGCATAAAGTTTTGGCAATTAGGAATATTCACACATAATTCATGGGAGACTCGGCCAATGTTACATCTGCTCTATATCCTCGCCTTCACAGTTATCGCTTTTTTGACCATTAATAATTTAATTCGGAGTCTGATTACTGTCAGCATGGATTCCCAGAAACGTCCTGCTAAATCGGCTAATTCCTATAATCCCTACGGTTATCCCATGACTTCCCATCCCGAACTTTTGGACGAGGCCGGACAACCGATTAATGAACCTCTGTTAGTGATTCGTTCTCTCACTGTCGAAGATGCTCGTCAACAGTTAGATGCCATTTATAATTCTTCTCCCAGTGCCACCAAAGAGCAAGATGAAGAAATCTAATTGGGGTTGGCTGAATAAATCTAAAAATCTTGTTGGGTAAGACTTTGAGACCTTTTTGAAATCCAAAAGTGCTAGGCAAGAGAGTGATCAGGGGGAAAATTCAGGTGCTTTTTCCCCGAAAATTAGGTAATTGACCTCCTCAAAATCGGTAAAACCCTACACCCCACACCCCACACCCCACACCCTGCCCCCACCAGCAAACTTTTTCAGCAGACCCTAATTGGTTCTAGAATGGCGGTCTTTGAAAACAGATATATTTATCTACACGGTTTTGCTTCTGGCCCCCAATCAACAAAAGCGCAATTTTTGAGACATTGTTGGCAAAAGAGGGGTTTAGCAATGGAAATTCCCGATCTTAACGGTGATGACTTTTCTAGCTTAACTCTCACTCGTCAGATTGTCCAAATCGGCCAATTGATTGAACAATCTCAGCTTCCTGTTACACTGATTGGTTCCAGTTTTGGCGGTTTAACGGCAGCTTGGCTGGCAGAAACTTATTTTCAGGTGCAAAGGCTCGTTTTATTAGCTCCCGCTTTTAATTTCGGGCCGATTTGGTTAGGACAATTGGGAGCAGAAACCCTAGCCAATTGGCAAAAATCTGGGAGTTTATCGGTTTATCACTACGGTTATCGTCGTTATCTGCCGATTTATTACAAGTTTATTGAGGATTTAGCTAATTATCCCCAAGAAAAGTTAATCAGGCAGCTCCCCACCCTGATTATTCATGGCAGTAACGATGGGGTAATTCCCCCAGAAAATAGTCGCTATTATGCTTTTTCTCGTCCTTGGGTACAGTTAATCGAATTAAATAGCGATCATGCCCTTACCGATGTTTTGACGAGAATCTGGGCTGAAATACAATTATTTCTCAATTTTTGACTAAATAGGGTTGGCTGAATAAATCTAAAAACCTTGTTGGATAAGGCTTTTAGACTTTTTTTCCCTCAAAAAGTGCCAACCATTGGAGTGATCGGGGGTAAAATCCCTGGACTTTTTCCCTGAAAATTAGGTAATTGACCCCCTCAAAATCGGTAAAACCCTACACCCTACACCCCACACCCTACCCCCACGAAAAACTTTTTCAGCAAACCCTAAATAAAAAACCCCCCCTTCGATCGGAAAAAGAGGAGGAAGTTTAGTGCATTTGTATTGGGCTTTGAGAAGATTTTTCAGCTTCTCAGTCTAAAGACAAGAGATTTTCTCCTGATGTCTTCCCACTACCAAAGTCCGCGGATAGGAGATACACTAGGCTCGGGAGCGGGTTGAGGAGCAACTTCAGTAAAGGTTCTGGTTTCCGGCGGTAAAGCGGGAAGTCCCCAAGCGGGTTCTTTTTGGTTAACTTCTCTTAAAAGTTGCGAGCGAGTAGCGCTGGTGGAGATTTCCGATTTTAGTTTCAAGCGGGAAACCCAATAGGGACGAGCTTTACCCACATAAACTAATTTGCCATCTACCACTTGCAAAATCACGTCATCACCACCCATGGCATCCCCAACAATACGAGCGGTGGTTCCGTCGGCAAAGTCGCCACTGAAAATTTCTTTGCCATCCACTGTCACAGGTCTGATCAATTGGATGGACAGAATTCCACCCACGGTTCCCCGGACGCGACCCAGTATATAGTCACCGGGGTTGAGTTGTGGCTCACCTCTGTAGGTGTTATGGCCGCGCAGTTGACTGATCAAGATTTCGTTATTTTGTGGTCCTGCTTGTGCGGGTACAGCGCCAAGGGTAGTTAGGGCAACTAAACCGGCAAAACCAGCGACAAGGGAAATTTTGTTAAACACAATTACCTCAAGCAAAAAGTTAGTAAATTACCTAGAGACGTTCTAGATTATAACTTAGTTCCCAATTTTGTCTATATTGCGAAATATTTGTTTAATAATTTCTCGATCGAGGTGTTGAGGGTTGGGGGTTGGGTTTTTAGGGTGTTAGGGTGTTGGGGTGTTAGGGTGTTAGGGTGTTAGGGTTTTAGTTGAAATTCCCCCATTCCCCTACCCCCCCACCTCCTAATTCATAATTCATAATTCCCACCTCCCCACTTCCCCATTACCCTCATTACCCTATCCCCTAAAAACTCGATTAAGCTGGGTTTTAAGATCGATCGATATTGCTGAATAATTCAGGATCGAGGATGGGTAGTTCGATATCTGTTTCTGCTGGGGGAGAGGGTAACTGGAAACGATTTAAGGTTTGTTGAATGCGATCGAAAATGGTGATTTTTTGCTCGCTATTGTTCTGGGGTTCGGGAATAGGTTCCACTTCTACCGGAGGCTAAATACTAGAGGCCGGTTCGTTAATCTCCTTTGTCTCCGGTATGGTGGTTAAGGGAGATTCGATCGCTTCAGGGGTTTCCTCTACCTTTTCGATTGTTTCTGTCTCTACTGGTTTTTCTTCCACTATTGGGGTTTCTGGCTCAATAACAGGAGTTTCTTCCACTATAGGGGTTTCTGGCTCAATAACAGGAGTTTCTTCCACTATAGGGGTTTCTGGCTCAATAACAGGAGTTTCCTCCTCAATAACAGGGATTTCCTGAACTATAGGGGTTTCTGGCTCAATAACGGGGGTTTCTTCCACTATTGGGCTTTCTGGCTCAATAACGGGAGTTTTTTCCTGTAGACTGGGAATGGTTTTATAGTTGGGATCAACAATGCTACGGGCAATTGTAGGGGATAAATCGCCGCGGACTAATTGACTAAGGCCGTCTCGGTAAGAGGGATCAAAGCTAATCACGCGCACGCTGGTATTAAACTCGTTTTCGATTTTATTTCCCTTACCATCGATGAATTCTAATTGTACCCAGTTATTGCCCTTGGCAAAACCCTTGAGATAGATCGGTTCCCAAGTATCAAGCAGAAAACTTTCACCGTTGACAGTGACACGAATGCGCCAATTTTGAAGACTATTATCCTCGTTGGCAGTATTGGGCAGACGTAGAGGAGCATTACTCAGATAAAAATCGAGCAGGATCGGTTCTGCGCCGTAGATTCCTTGCGGACTACTGTAGGTTAACAGGGGTAAGTTGTTATCAGGGGCATTTTTGCCTGTTTTTGTCAGAATATGAAAGGTTGTTTCAGCGAAGGCCCCATCATTTTTAAAACTTTCCTGCCAAGGCCGCATGGACAAGACGCGGAGGGTGTGAGTACCGGGGGCAAGATTTTCTAGGATAATCGGTTGCTTGAGGTCGTAGATAGCCGCTGCTGGTTCATTATCGACAATTAGGCTCAAGTGGGGTCCTAATTTCAGGGTATCGTCTTGGAAAATTGGCAGATCTGACACTTGTAGTTTAACTGTCACCTGAGGGTCATCGAAAACTTGTTCGGCCAGAGGACTGAGAATCGTTACTTGGGGAGCGTAACGATCTAAACTGGGTCGCAGTTCCTGAATTAGGGCCGGGGGGGCAACCTCAGAAATGCGGCCTTGGACGACGGGAAGATGAAGGGTTTCGGAAGTGGGGAGATTGGTAGCCGTCAGGCGATCGCCACAGGCGGTTAACAGAATGGTCAGTAAACCGATCACAAGACATATACGAAGGGTTTTGACTGGGATTAATTTATGTAGTAGGGATAGCACGTTCCTCCTAGAGCCAAGGCCAAAATCTATACAAACCATTGATTTTTGCTAGAGTCATTGAATGCTCTGGTGTCAGCAAAAGCGCGAGAAGATCAGGTTATGGCCTCAATTTTACAGAATTGTTTGATTGTTTTTTGAGAATCTATCTATTGAATTTTCTATATGGTCTGGTGAGGGAGAAAAAGGTGAAATCGGCTTCTGGGGCGACAATTAATAAACTTTTGTAAAGAAAAATTACCGGTCTGACCCTGACTAAGACCGTCCATAGCAGAAAATGTCTCTCCTATCAAGGATTGAGAGAATTTTAATTATTGTTAAGCACAACGAACAGAGGAGAGAACAAAGACTTATCATCTACTATTGATGCTTTCGACTGGAATCTCACCCAAGAGGAAAGTCAAGCGACATTAACAAAAGGTGGGTCAGATTTCAACTTGCCTTTTTTAGGTTAAAAAATCTATCCTCAAATAAAACGCTAAGTCTATTGTCGAGAGAGGAGAATCCTCATGGCACTCCCCCCCAAAGCGGTAGCTAAAGTGATTGTAGATAAAGACCCAGTACCTACTTCCTTTGAGAAGTGGGGTCAACCGGGGCATTTTGATCGCACTTTAGCCAAAGGACCCAAAACCACTACCTGGATTTGGAACCTACACGCCAACGTCCACGATTTTGATAGTCAAACCAGCGATCTAGAAGATATTTCTCGGAAAATCTTCAGCGCCCACTTCGGACATCTCGCCGTTGTCTTCGTTTGGCTAAGTGGAATGTACTTCCACGGCGCGAAATTTTCTAACTATGAAGCTTGGTTAACCAACCCGCTCGCCATCAAACCCAGCGCCCAAGTGGTCTGGCCGATCGTCGGTCAAGGCATCCTCAACGGCGATGTGGGCGGCGGTTTCCACGGGATTCAGATCACCTCTGGTCTGTTCTACCTCTGGCGAGCTTCTGGTTTCACCAACAGCTATCAGCTATACTGCACCGCTATCGGTGGTTTAGTGATGGCGGGCCTGATGCTGTTTGCTGGTTGGTTCCATTACCACAAAAGCGCACCGAAACTGGAATGGTTCCAAAACGTGGAATCGATGATGAACCACCACTTGGCGGGTTTACTCGGCTTAGGTTCCCTAGGTTGGGCTGGTCATCAGATTCACGTTTCTTTACCGGTGAACAAACTCCTCGATGCGGGAGTCGCTCCCCAAGACATCCCCTTGCCCCACGAGTTCATTCTCGAACCGAGCAAGATGGCGGATTTATATCCCAGTTTCGCCCAGGGTTTGACCCCCTTCTTTACCCTTAACTGGGGTGCTTACTCGGATTTCCTCACCTTCAAAGGTGGCTTGAACCCCGTGACTGGTGGTCTCTGGCTTTCCGATACCGCTCACCATCACTTGGCGATCGCTGTATTATTCATCATTGCCGGTCATATGTACCGTACCAACTGGGGTATCGGTCACAGCATGAAGGAAATCCTCGAAAACCACAAAGGTCCCTTCACCGGTCAAGGTCACAAAGGACTGTACGAAATCCTGACCACCTCTTGGCACGCCCAGTTAGCGATTAACCTGGCTCTCTTAGGTTCGCTAACCATCATCGTGGCCCACCATATGTACGCCATGCCGCCCTATCCCTATCAGGCGACTGACTACGCCACCCAACTATCCTTGTTTACTCACCACACTTGGATCGGTGGCTTCTTAATCGTCGGTGCGGGAGCGCACGGAGCGATCTTCATGGTACGGGACTACGATCCGGCCAAAAACGTGGATAACCTGCTCGATCGGATGATCCGTCATCGCGACGCAATTATCTCCCACCTGAACTGGGTATGTATTTTCCTTGGCTTCCATAGCTTCGGTTTATACATTCACAACGACACCATGCGGGCTTTTGGTCGTCCCCAAGATATGTTCTCGGATACGGGAATTCAACTACAACCCATCTTTGCCCAATGGGTACAAAGTCTCCACACCCTGGCCCCCGGCAACACCGCTCCTAACGCTCTCACTACCGCTAGTTATGCTTTCGGTGGCGACGTAGTAGCAGTGGGTGGCAAAGTGGCCATGATGCCGATCACTCTCGGTACTGCCGATTTCCTCGTGCATCACATCCACGCCTTCACCATCCATGTCACCGTGTTGATTCTCCTCAAAGGGGTTCTCTACGCTCGCGGTTCCCGTCTGATTCCCGATAAAGCGAATCTCGGTTTCCGTTTCCCCTGCGATGGTCCCGGTCGCGGCGGTACCTGCCAAGTTTCCGGTTGGGATCACGTTTTCCTCGGCCTGTTCTGGATGTACAACTCCATCTCGGTCGTAATCTTCCACTTTAGCTGGAAAATGCAGTCCGATGTCTGGGGAACCGTCGCCCCCGATGGCACTGTCACCCACGTTACCCTCGGTAACTTCGCCCAAAGTGCCATCACCATCAACGGTTGGTTACGGGATTTCCTCTGGGCGCAAGCAGCGCAAGTCATTAATTCCTATGGCTCTGCCCTGTCTGCCTACGGAATCATGTTCCTAGCCGGTCACTTCGTCTTCGCGTTTAGCTTGATGTTCCTGTTCAGTGGTCGCGGCTACTGGCAAGAATTAATCGAGTCGATCGTCTGGGCGCACAACAAGTTAAGAGTTGCCCCCGCTATCCAACCTCGCGCCCTGAGCATCATTCAAGGTCGTGCCGTTGGTGTGGCTCACTACCTCTTAGGCGGTATTGTCACCACTTGGGCATTCTTCTTGGCCAGAAGTCTCTCGATTGGCTAAACTTGCCTATAAGGGCTTGCCAGTCCCCCGGGGATTGGCAAGACTAGGCAGAACCAGCGTCGATTGACCGATACCTCTGTAAGCGTTTCCTATTACAGTGGGTGAATTGAAAAAAGGAAATAACCAGCACTCGTGTAAGAGCCTCAGTTATTTAGAGAGGAGAATTTCCTAAACAGCTATGGCAACTAAATTCCCTAAATTTAGCCAAGATCTAGCCCAAGATCCGACTACCCGTCGGATTTGGTACGGGATCGCCACAGCCCACGATTTTGAAAGTCATGATGGCATGACGGAAGAGAATCTCTACCAAAAGATTTTCGCGTCGCACTTCGGCCACATTGCAATCATTTTCCTGTGGACTTCCGGTACTATATTCCACGTCGCTTGGCAAGGTAACTTCGAGCAGTGGATCAAAGATCCCTTAAACATCCGTCCCATCGCCCATGCGATTTGGGATCCCCAGTTCGGTAAAGGCGCTGTAGATGCCTTCACCCAAGCTGGCGCTTCTAATCCGGTTAACATCGCCTATTCCGGGGTTTACCACTGGTTCTACACCATCGGTATGACCTCCAACCAAGACCTATACCAAGGTGCGGTGTTCCTGCTGATTCTCTCGGCGATTTTCCTCTTTGCTGGCTGGTTACACTTACAACCTAAGTTCCGTCCTAGCCTCGCTTGGTTCAAAAACGCTGAATCTCGCCTGAACCACCACCTCGCCGCTCTGTTCGGTGTTAGCTCTCTGGCTTGGACCGGACACCTCGTTCACGTTGCTATCCCCGAATCCCGCGGTCAGCACGTTGGTTGGGACAACTTCCTCTCCACTCCTCCCCACCCGGCGGGTTTACTACCCTTCTTCACCGGTGACTGGGGTGTGTATGCAGAAAACCCCGATACTGCTAACCACATTTTCGGTACTGCCCAAGGCGCGGGAACTGCGATCCTCACCTTCTTAGGTGGTTTCCATCCCCAAACCGAGTCCCTCTGGTTAACCGATATGGCTCACCACCACTTGGCGATCGCTGTGATCTTCATTGTGGCTGGTCATATGTACCGCACCAACTGGGGCATCGGTCACAGCATCAAGGACATCCTTAATGCACACAGACCCCCCAGTGGTAAGTTAGGAGCCGGTCACAAAAATCTTTATGACACGGTTAACAACTCTCTCCACTTCCAACTCGGTTTGGCTCTCGCTTCTTTAGGCGTGATCACCTCTCTGGTGGCGCAGCATATGTACGCGCTACCCCCTTATGCCTTTATCGCTAAGGACTACACTACCCAAGCGGCTCTTTATACCCACCACCAATACATCGCTGGTTTCCTAGCGGTGGGTGCTTTCGCCCACGGTGCTATCTTCTTCGTGCGTGACTATGATCCCGAAGCGAACAAAGATAACGTGCTGGCGCGGATGCTGGAGCATAAAGAAGCGATCATCTCTCACCTAAGCTGGGTTTCCCTTTTCTTAGGTTTCCACACCCTCGGCCTCTACGTTCATAACGATGTGGTCGTCGCTTTCGGTACTCCCGAAAAACAAATCCTGATCGAACCTGTGTTCGCTCAATTCGTGCAAGCAGCTTCGGGTAAAACCCTGTACGGCATGAACGTACTGTTGTCTAACCCCGATAGTATCGCTTACACCGCCTATCCCAACTACGGTGATGTTTGGTTACCCGGTTGGCTAGACGCAATCAATAGCGGCACTAACTCCTTATTCTTAACCATCGGTCCTGGCGACTTCCTCGTTCACCATGCGATCGCTCTTGGTTTACACACCACCGTTCTAATCCTGGTTAAAGGTGCTTTAGACGCTCGTGGTTCCAAATTAATGCCCGATAAAAAAGACTTCGGGTATTCCTTCCCTTGCGACGGTCCCGGCCGTGGCGGTACTTGCGACATCTCTGCTTGGGATTCCTTCTACTTAGCCATGTTCTGGATGTTGAACACCCTGGGTTGGTTAACCTTCTACTGGCACTGGAAACACCTCGGTGTCTGGTCGGGTAACGTGGCTCAGTTTAACGAAAACTCCACCTACCTGATGGGCTGGTTCCGCGATTACCTCTGGGCTAACTCGGCTCAGTTAATCAACGGTTACAACCCCTACGGTGTTAATAACCTTTCTGTCTGGGCCTGGATGTTCCTCTTTGGACACCTCGTTTGGGCAACCGGTTTCATGTTCCTGATCTCTTGGCGTGGTTACTGGCAAGAGTTGATCGAAACTATCGTTTGGGCCCACGAACGTACTCCTCTGGCGAACCTCGTTCGTTGGAAAGACAAACCCGTGGCTCTCTCGATCGTTCAGGCTCGTTTGGTTGGTTTAGCTCACTTCACCGTTGGCTATATCTTCACCTACGCCGCCTTCTTGATCGCTTCCACTGCCGGCAAGTTCGGCTAAACCTTGAATTAGGTGACTAAAAAACCCCCCGCCCATTGGTGGGGGGTTTTGTTTATGATCGATAATAAAAGCGCGGCTCAATCTCAAAAATCTATGCAGGTGGAAGAATTAAAACAACTTTATGATCAGGACTTTGTTTTGTGGATTGAGCGAACCACCGAACAAATTCGACGCGGGGAGATTAAAAATTTAGATTGGGAACATCTTTTAACGGAGATAGAAGATTTGGGGCGAGAACAAAGAAACAAAGTGGAAAGCTATCTAATTCAAACCGTTAAACATTTATTAATGTATCAGTATTGGCTGACTGAAAAAGGTAATTGTGGCTGGGAATGGGCCGATAAAATCGATAATTTTCGTCTAGAACTAGAAATTTTATTCCAGTCAAAAACCCTCTACAATTATGGGGCTTCTAGGCTAGATATAATTTATGATAAAGCCAAGCGATCGGTGATCAAAAAAACTGGTTTATCTTTGGATACGTTTCCGCAAGTTTGTCCTTATACCTTTGCGGAAATTATAGATTTTGACTTTTTACCAGTTTAGAACACGAGAATTAAAGGCAAGAAAGAAAATTATCGTTATAATGAAGTTGTGGCTTATTCTTGAATCAGCTTATTCTGTCAGCGATAGAGTATTATGGGTCAAAAATCTTACGAAGTTTTCCAAGCAGTGGAAAATAAAGCTAACCTTCTAGCGGGTTATTGGGGTGACTTCAAAACGGAGATTATTCAGCATTTGCCTGAATCCTATCATGGTGAAATCCACGAACTTTCTAGTAACCTAGAGAAAGCTTTAGAAGTGTTAATCAATGAATTGCGCCATCCTACCCTGATTTTAGCGACGACTGGCACGACGAGCAGTGGTAAGAGTACCTTAGTGAATTTCCTCTGTGGTGCTGATATTGTGCCAACCGCCGTCAGTGAAATGAGTGCAGGAGCAGTTACGATTGAATATAACCAAGAAAAAGGTTTAATTATTGAAAAAACACCGGGAGCCTTGTGGAAATGTGGTGAATGGAAAAATATTAGCGATGAGGAAATTTATGACCTTTTATATGATGCAATGAGTAGTTATATTGATGCTAGAGAAGAACAACCTAATTTAGCTTGTCCTCAAGCAAATATTTATTATCCTTTCAGACTGGTTAAAGATGAAAGTCTCTTAGAATTGCCTAAAGGGGTTAGAGTTAAGTTATTAGATTTACCCGGATTATCTTATGTCGGAGATGAGAGAAATCTAGCTATTATTAAACAGTGTCGTGAGGCTTTATGTTTAGTGACTTATAATAGTGAAGAAACAGATCCTTACAAAGTTGATAATTTGTTATCAGAAGTTGTTGATCAAGTTAAAGATTTAGGAGGCTCTCCTGCACGAATGCTATTTATTCTCAATAAAATTGATGTTTTTAGAAAAGATCAAAGATGGCCGAGGAGTGAACAGCGTTTTATTGAAAAGACTACCAAGAATATTAAATTAGAATTAACAAAACAACTAAGAGAGTACAATGAAGAGATTGAAAATTTGACAATTCTGAAACTAAGTACATGGCCAGCTTTATTGGCTTTGCAAATCCAAGAAAATAAAGAATTAGTTGAAGATATTTTAGAAGAGTTACCTACTATAAAAGATAAATGGTCAGAACACGATCAAAGTAGAATTAATCAACTATTAAGACCCCATGAACAAGCTATTGATCACTTTCAATTCTTAATTAAGAATGCTATTAGAAAAGGAGAATTAGATAATGATCCTAAAAAATGGACTGTCTCTCAACAACAATTAATTGCTAAAGAGTTATTCAAACAATCCTATGCAGAAGAATTTGAAGACAAACTAAGCAAGCACATAGCAGAACATTTTCCTAAATTAGTTATTCCCCAAGCTATAGAAAAATTTAATGTAGCGGCAGGAAATAGTATTGCACAATGGGCAGTACAAACGACCACGGCAATTCTTAACAGTTCAGAAGAAAATTATCAGCAAGAATCTGAATTGTTATCACAAACAAAAGAAAATCTTGATTCTTTTCTCCAAGCTAGTAATGCCAAATTAAGACAGCCTCTAGCAGTTTTTGAAAAATTAGATATTGATACCAAAACAGCCGATAATTTAGTAGCTAGTTTAAGAGAGGCTATCAATGAACTTCAATTTACTCCCCCTTATGACCAAATTCAAGAGAAATTAGTTCCCTTAGTTGAGTGGAGAGAGGCACTAAAGACTGTTATTAGAAACGTCTTAGAAGCAGTAGTTAAATCTTTAGATAATGGCAGAGTTGATTTGGACAATATCAACTTTAAAAAGGCCCATGTTAATCAGGTTAATATGCTAAAAAACAACTTGGATATCCTAATTCAATTGGGCTATAGAGGTTCAGATGCAAGAAATGGTTTATTAATCACAGCAAAAAGGGATAAAGAGAAATTAAATCTTCAAATAATTAAGAAAGAGTTAAATAATTTATCAATTAATCTAACTATCATATTATCGCAAATATTAAAGAGAGTGTCTGCTCAGGAGATTAACAGAATAGAGGAATCTGTATCTGAATTGTTTAGATTTCATATTAAACATATAGAAAAGGGTGCTGAAGAAAAAGCACCAAATTTTGTTATAAAATTTCCACAATCTGAACTTAATACATTGACTAGAAAACTGGAATTTGACTTTAATTTGGAGTCTGATATTGAAATCAGTTCTGGTACTTACAGAAGTTTTAAACACTGGCTATGGATGAAAAAAAAGGAAAGCATGATTGCAGAAATTCCCAGCCCTGAAACTCTTTTACAGAATTGGATTCATCAATTCCAGCAACAGGGCGAACCTGAAATGTTATGTTTAATGTTTGAATGGCTATTAGAACAGATTGATGATTTAAAAAAAAATGTAGATCATAAAACCAATGATATTTTTAATAGCTATTTAACGAGCCTAGAAAAAGCTCAACAGGAAATAACCACTAACTACGAGGAAACACAAATTATATGGAAACCTATCCAAGAAAGAGCTAAATTTTTAGAACAAAACCTCGCTGAATTAGAAAATTTTGAAAAAGAGGATGTGAATTAGTGAAAGATGTTTTGAATATTGGCAAAAAATTTCGTGAATTTGTATCTTCCATAAAATCTAATACTATAGACAAGGACAAGACTCGTTCTACAAAGCAAGGTAATTCAACAGCTTCTTTATGTCTAGCCGTTCCTGCATCAGAAGTTTATAAGTTGCGGAAAGGGGATCCTCTTAGTAGAGATGATGTTGTAAGATTAATTGATTGTGCCACAGAATTTTTATGTGTGCCAGAGTCTAAAAATATATCTGTGGAGATTATCGACGAAGAACCCTCTTCGGAAAGTCGATTAAAATTCTACGTTAGAATTAATCTCAAAAATGGAGGTAATATCATTGGTAAAGAAACTCAGTATGGAATGAAGCGAGAACTGCCACTTAATGTAACAGGAAAAGTTATACAGATAGGGTTTCTCAAAAATGTCTCTATTCTCAGAAAATTCAACCGTATTTAAGGAGTTAATTTAATGGATTGGAAATCTGCCTCATCCTACTATGAAACCCGTCTCAGTGATGTCTTAAATATCCAACATTTTGCCGTTGACTTAGCCAAACTCCCCCAAGCTGAAATTCCCTCTCAATTAACAGAAATCCTCCTGCAAGAGGCAATACCTGCTAACCGTCAACTCGAAAGACTGAGAAAAAGAGAATTTCGTATTGCTGTGGTTGGCTTAGAAAAGGCTGGAAAAAGTACCTTTATTAACGCATGGTTAGAATGTGATTTACTTCCTGCCAAAGGAGGAAGATGTACCTTTACCACCACTCAAATTTATTCCGTTAAAAGCGAATCTGAACAAAGATTAGAAGTGCAAACCCGCAGCGAAGAACAATTTATTCATCTCCTCAAAGAATTAGAAACCGTTGGCGCAAAAGAAGACTTAAACACCATTAGAGAAAACGAAATCACTCTACAACAAGTCAGAAAGGAAGGTAATTTAGTTATTCCTTTTACTCGACTAGAAGACATCCGAGAACAACTAAAAAAATACGTTGCCGATGAAAAATACGCCCATGCAGTCCTAGAAGCCCGACTTTATACTAATAAACTCGCTCAAGCAGAAGGAATCGTCTTTTATGATGTCCCTGGTTCAGATTCTGGGTTAGCCAAGCACGTTGATGAAGCCCAACAAATGTTATCCGACTGTGATGCAGTCATCGTGATTCAGCGTTTTCGCAGTATTAGAGAAGCCGAATTAGAAATTATTAAATTTACAGAACAAGGTGATAAGAATGTCACCATTGCTGATAAATTATTTGTCTTTTTAAGTCATATTGACTCTCTTGGTAGCCCAGAAGCCCTTAAAACTCATATTACAGAAGCCTCTCAGGATTGGTTAAAACGCGCTAATTTACCGGTTAATCGCATTGTTTCTGGTTCAGCAGGAGCTTATTTAATCTTAAATAATCTGGCGGAAGAACATACTCAATTAGAAATCGGACAAGCCAGCAATATTCAAGATAAATTAAAAACTTTAACTGGAATTATAGATGATGAAATGTTAAAAACTCAAGCGACAGGAATCCCTAAAATTAAACAAAAAATCTTTAATTATATTAATACTGAGCGAGTGGCAATTCTCAAGAAACGCTGTGAAGCTTCCATTGATAAAATTCTCAGCACCTCAGAGGATATTCATCATCTTGTCAGTCAAAGATTTCCCGAAAATCCTGAAGAAGCACAACGCTTTGAAGAAGAAAGAAGAAGAATTGATTTTTCAGAATGGTGGCATAGAAAATGGGAACAGATAAAAGCTGATTTACAAAATTTTTATGAAACATCTGTCATTAACAAACCCTTAGAAAAAGTTAATAACGAATCTTCCAGTAGTATCGAAAAATTTAAAGAACGCTATGGTCAACTTTTAGCCAGTGAAATGGCAAAATTAAGACAGGAAACTTTAAGAAAAAAAGAAATTATTTTTGACGCAAATTCTTTTCCAGACTTCGACAAAGTAAGAGCTAATTATGCTTGGCGGGATGACTTGTATGGGGATGTTAGAACATTTTTGGCTGCCCTTGCTCGACAATTAGCGGCAGAATTAAAAGATGAAGCCTTAAAATTAGTCGATTATATGTCCTCTTTATTATGGGGAAGTTCTCAAGTAAAAGAACGACTTATTGGTTATTCAGAACAGGAGTTTTTAACCCGCTTAGAAAATAGTTTATCAGTGTTATTTTTAAGATTTGCTCGTCCCGTTGCTGAAGCATTAATTCGCGGACCTGTTAACAGTGATACCCGCAGCCAAATTGTCAAATCCTTAGGGGCTGATGTGGAACTGATTGATAACTATTATCAAGGAGATGAACCTGCTTTTAGGGTCTTAAAAAAATACGTTAAATATGGTTCTGATTTACTCTTTAACCCTAGTCTTCGTCAACAGGTGTTAGGTGTAACAGAAATTGCCAAAAACGTTATCGGAATGACGGTAGATACAGTTATCGATTTAGCCGACCAATTAACCCCACCCAGAGAGGTTGTTACCTTTGAAGTAACTAATGATATTAACGCTTTTGAAGAATATCTACGCAATGGTATTTTTGAAGCGGCAGGATTTGAGTCCTACTGTATTCAAGAATTAAGAGGATTAGTGGATATTTTTCGAGAAAAAGAAGGAACATGGGCAGGTGTCGCTCAAAACGAATGGTATAAAGAGAATCCTCAGCTTGTAGCAGAATTACCCGCTAATTTGCAATCTCAAGAATTTAATTTAGAAGTTAGTGAACGACTGAGACAATTAGCAATTGCCTTGAAAAGAAATAGTTCCTCTCAGTAGCGTTAGCTATAGCAAAGCACCGCTATTATTGCGACGATGGCGGTGAATTACGGTGATTTGGGGATGTGGATTAAGCTTCGCTAATCCTAATTAGGGTTTGCTGAAAAAGTTTTTCCTGGGGGCAGCGTGTGGGGTGTAGGGTGTGGGGTTTTACCGATTTTGAGGTGGTCAATTACCTAATTTTCAGGGAAAAAGTCCCTGAATTTTCCCCCCGCTCACTCCCATGTCCGGTACTTTTTGATTTCCAAAAAGGTCTAAAAGTCTTATCCAGCAAGATTTTTAGATTTATTCAGCCAACCCTAATTAAATCTCCACCTCTTAAACTACAAATCGACTATTAAAAGTAAATCCGTAGTCAATTACTCATAACTTCGGTGGCCGATTGTAACCTTTAAGGTGTTTGTCCAAAGACCATATATAGACGCGGCGGCCTAGATTTTGATCACAAATTCTTTGCCAATCATGAATGATAGAAAGGTCTCCCAGTCCCCTACCTTGCATCGCTTCATCAGGAAACTCTTTTAACCATCCTTGCAGGTCTTCTTTCTTTAGAAAACTAATGGGGGTAAAGGGAGATTCTCCTTCAAGAGCTTGTGTTACCCAATTGACAAATTTTTCTGCACAAGTGCGTCGCTGATTGCCATCTACCTTTTTGGCCTTGGCAATATGATTGCCAGTTTCCAGAATAGTCGCCATTGGCAAAAAAAGAGATTCTCTAGCTTCAATTTTCTCTTTTAACTCTTGAAATATTAACTCAGATTGACTCGCTTTGTGGGGTACATTAAGTATCTCTAAAAAGATCGAAGTATCGATCAGACAAATAGCTCCCATCAGGCTACTTCTCCCTGTTTTAATTGCTCTAACCAACTTAGCGCGTTTTGTTGACGTTGTTCTGCTGTGGACTTATCCTTTAAGAACTTATCTAATACTTGTTTAGTCATCAACTGACCAAGAGTTCCCTGCACAATTAATTCGGGGAAACGCTCTAAATCAGCTAATCGGACAATACGACTATCTCCTGCTTGCGGATCTCGGTAACAACAAAGTACATTTCCAATATCACTATCGGGTACTGCATCTAGTAACGCTGGGTTATGGGAGGTGATCAGTACCCTCAGTTTTCTTTCTAAGGCGATCTCCCGAATTTGCTTAACTAAATTATCTGCACGACTGGGATGAACACCATTATCGATCTCTTCAATAATTACGAAAGTTCCAGGATTTACACTTAGTAGAGTTGCAGCAATCGCTAAAACTCTCAGAGTACCATCAGACAACAAAGGAGCATCTATCTGATGTTCTTTGTTCCCAAAAGACTCTATTAGTTTCACCATAACATCCTTGCGGTCTGTAATGATAAAGCGAATATCGGTAATATCCTGTTCTGGTAATGAACGAATGAAGTCAAGCAACTTGTTTTTTTGAGTCTCTCCCTGCTGACAAACTGCGTAAAGAACACTAGAAAGGTTAGAGCCATCTTCTTTAATATCATCATCTTTAGCGTAAGCATAATCCCGCATTACTGCTGGACGAGGATCAAGAAAGACGATATTCCTCAAGGTTTCTCGAATTACTTTAGTAACTGCTGGAATAATTTTTTGTGATTTAGTATGACTTTGCTGGAACCGACTGGGAGTTTCCAATTGATAAAAAATGGCTTGTCGGTTAGAGCAAGGTATGTGGGGCTTATTTTTACCTTTGTTAAAATTGTTATACATCACCCTAATTTCATCGGTGTGTGAGTTGGGATCGCCATCAATTTTGTAAAGTGTTAATTCCTGATCTTTACTAGCTTTACTGACACTTTCTCCGATTATAATAAGTTGGTCTGATAATAGCCCAATTTCAATCTCGAAATCAGTCCAACCGTCAGGAGCGTTATCAATGTGTGTTCCCAAGGTAAAATACTGTTTTTCTGCACCGAAAAGATCGATCGCTTGTCCACGGGCAATTGCATTACCGCTTTGAATATTGCGTTCAATGTCATCTAACCTGCTGCCTTTCGCTAACCACGAAAGTAAGCGAATTGCTTCTAGTGCATTACTTTTCCCTGACGCATTAGCACCGATTAAAAAGGTAATGGGTGCTAGAGACAAGGTTGCCTCCTGATAGCTTTTGAAATTCCGAAGAGTCAGCGATGTTAACATACTTTTCACCCATTAAATCTTGACTGGTGCAGTTTGAGCATTTGTACTAAAAGTTCCAATACCAGCGCAGCTTATAGACTCTAACAAGTACCGAAAACTAGCACCCATAACCTTGAAAACTCAAACTGTAGGGCAGGGCATATCCGAACAGTATAATCTAGGCTTGGGGAGATAAGGTCGCTGTTTATTGGCATTAGGGCGGAACCCTTACCCTTACTGCATGGGGCTTCTCAGAAAAAATTGACAAGTCGTTACTGAGTACATTTTCCCTTGAAAATGGCTGTACCGTTGACTGTATCTAGAGTAGAGCGATTCTGTGGAGTTGGCTGTATAGTGATCGCTAACCTTATGATCACAGATGATGTCATTAATCTCTAGAGTAAGCAATTCCCTCTGTAGCCATGTTTTTGCTGGTTTTCTGCCCCGAAACAAGCTATAATGGTCGAAAGGTCAAATTGGAATATTTTTGCCTCAAACCCTATCTGCGTAAAGACTTCAGGATTTTGTGTTCAGTAGTCCGTTAGTATTATATTGCTTTAACTCAGGCTCTGTAAGACTTTTAGCCATAGCTAGTATTTTTGTACGGGTAAAGTCCAGAGCTAAATGGTTGCCTTTTTTAACTTTTTTATTGATCTCATTAAGCATTTCTACTTATTGCAAGGGTGAGATGCTCCCTTATGAAATATGAAACTAGAGGCAAAGTCAAAATTAATAATCGTCTTAATTCCAATGAAATTAAAAGATATTGTCAACAAAGTCAAAATAGATTCTAGAAAATTAACCCAATATGCTCTCAATTTAGACAATCCAAAAGGATTAAATAAAGCCATCATGTTTCAACGCCACTTAGGATATACTCAAGATAATTATGAGCCACTTCTACAACAAATCGCTAACAAATCCCTTGAAGCAAAAGCTGTTTATCAAAGTACAGATCGACATGACAAACGCTATCAAGTTGACCTAGAAATTACAGGAATTGAACCAGGGCAACAAGAAATAGTGAGGACTGGATGGATTGTTGAGCCTGATAGTGATACAGCTAAATTAGTAACTTTATATGTGAGAAAAAGACCATGATTAAACCAGAATTATTTGACCTCGTGGAATTATTAGTTGACTTGCCTGAACATAACTTAATAATGGGAGAACAAGGGACAATTGTTGAAGACTACAATGATGGTTGTTACGAAATTGAATTTAGTAATGATCTAGGGGAAACTATAGCCCTTTGTTCTCTCCCAATGCAGCAATTTATTGTCATCTGGAAAGCTCAGAACAAAACTTGGTTATCTTTAACAGAAAAGCTAACAGCTTTAATCGATAAATTACCCAAAGAAAAGCAACAAAAAGTTTTAGATTTCACCCGCTCTTTGTATCAATAAAATCGGAAAAATAGGCTATTCCAGAATTGTTATGCAAATAATTAACTTAAAATAAAAAGCTAAAATTCATATAGGGAAGGACTTAAGGCACAAACAAGTTAAGGCCACAAAGATAGACAATAGAGTTAAGATTTGATATAATCGCCAAAAACGAGAGTATTTTACCTATGATAGTTGATAAATTTTTGAACCTAAAAGGAACCTCTATTCAAGGCTATCGACACCTAGAAAATATCGGTATATTTTGACGAATTGAATCAAAAAATAAAAAAGCAACCTGTCCTCGTTGTGGGTTAGAGAGCGATAAACTCCACCAAAATCATCGACATTTAGTCAAAGATTTACCGCTCTCAGGCTAACCAGTGTACCTACAAGTTAATCGTCGTCAATTTAAGTACGTTAATTGTCAGAAACCCTTTAGCAAAGAGTTAGATTTTGTCGCCAATGTCATCTAACCTGCTGCCTTTTGCTAACCACGAAAGTAAGCGAATTGCTTCTAGTGCATTACTTTTCCCTGACGCATTAGCACCGATTAAAAAGGTGATGGCTGCTAGAGACAAGGTTGCCTCCTGATAGCTTTTGAAATTCCGAAGAGTCAGGGATGTTAACATACTTTTAAATTAAGGTATTTAAAAACATCTAAAGTAAGGGGATTAAGGTTTTATCAGATTCTTTATTCCAGCTACGGCACAACCTAGCCCAGCTAGACCCAGTGTAGCACCTCCAAGATAAAGCGTGGGTTGTACGAAAAATCTTATGAACTGATTTTGCACCTCCTTATCAGCTTTATAAGCTAAACGGCTTTTACTTCGGATCACCGATATAGACTCCAAAAGGGTTATAGCTGTTGGATCATGCAGGTTAAGCGCCGTTTAGCTTACGTTTTGGCAGCGGTGGTAGAATCGGGCCAAGATTTAAGCGATCTTTACGCGCAGAAAACGGGTTTCTTCAAGAAACCCGTTTTCTATCAAAAAAAAGGGAGGTTTAAGAACCCCCCTCAACAGTTAATAATTAGATGACAGCCAAATTAGTAGCGGCCAGCATTGGGTTTATGAACAATAAAGCTCATGGTTTGACATTGTTTGATGTTGTCAAAAGCGATAACGCGGATGTAGCAATCAGAATATTCAGTGCGGCACTCGCGAACTTCATTAAGAACTTCTTGGGGACCAGAAACAGAGAATAAAGGCAGTTTCCACATCGTCCAATGATAATCCGCGGGTTTGGGATCTTTTTCAAATTCCACAGCAGGAATATAACCCTGATCGATCATGTATTGAATTTGTTTAGCAATTTGTTGATCGGTGAGGGGGGGCAAGTAGGAAAGAGTTTCGTAACGCTTCTCTTTAGGTAAAGTTTTCATGGGTTTCTTGATTCCTTATGGGTTGGGTAGATCATCAACATCGAGATTTAATTCCGATGTCTCTGGTTGACTTATAGCAGTACGGGTGAGACGTTCCAAAAGTTGCCGACGATGTTCGGTATTGTCATTAATAATTCCCGTTTTTACCATCTCTGGCAAGAACTCTAAAACCTGTTCGGCTAGATGTTCTCTTACCGTCATGATCCGCAAAACTAACTCTTTATTCTCAGCCATTAACCCCGCAATATAGGCCTCGCCATCCTGAATGGAATGGCTAGAAGTATAGTGACTCAGCCAAATAGCTAAAGTGGGATTAGTTTCTGACAATTGATCGATAATCGTGCGAACCGCTTGGTAAGTTAGGTAACTTTGTAAGACTTTCGCGGTATCTTGAGCAACTTTTTTCGGATACATTTTATACAGTTTTCAGTTATTGGCTAGACAGTTATCAGTGTTGAAATTCTAGCGACTGCTTCCCGATTTTGGGCAAGTCCCCGGCATTATTTTGCACCGATAACTGCTAACAACCTTCTGAAGGGCTGTATTAGAGGGTATCCATAGCCTCGAACTCGAATTTGATTTCTTTCCAGAGTTCGCAAGCGGCAGCCAGTTCAGGACTCCAACGGCAAGCTTCCCGGATAACGTCGTTACCTTCGCGGGCCAAGGAGCGTCCTTCGTTACGAGCTTGGATACAAGCTTCCAGAGCCACACGGTTAGCGGTGGCACCAGGTGCGTTACCCCAGGGGTGGCCGAGGGTTCCACCACCGAACTGTAAGCAGGAATCGTCACCGAAGATTTCCACCAACGCGGGCATATGCCAAACGTGGATACCACCAGAAGCAACCGGCATTACCCCGGGTAAGGAAGCGTAGTCTTGGGTGAAGAAAATACCACGAGCGCGATCTTCTTCTACATAGTCTTCACGCATTAGGTCAACAAAACCCATCGTGATGCCGCGTTCACCTTCGAGTTTACCGACAACGGTTCCCGAGTGCAGGTGATCACCACCAGAGAGACGTAAGCACTTAGCCAAAACGCGGAAGTGGATACCATGATTTTTCTGACGGTCGATAACCGCGTGCATTGCCCGGTGAATGTGGAGCAGTAACCCTTTGTCGCGGCAGAATTTCGCTAGGGTGGTGTTAGCGGTGAAACCACCGGTGAGGTAGTCGTGCATGATGATGGGGGTTTTGATTTCGGCAGCGAATTCAGCCCGTTGCATCATCTGCTCGCAGGTAGGAGCAGTTACGTTGAGGTAATGTCCTTTAACTTCGTTGGTTTCTGCTTGGGATTTAACGATCGCCTCTTGGACGAAAAGGAAACGATCGCGCCAACGCATGAAGGGTTGAGAGTTAATATTTTCGTCGTCTTTGGTGAAGTCTAAACCACCGCGGAGACATTCATAAACGGCACGACCATAGTTTTTAGCGGAAAGGCCGAGTTTGGGTTTGATGGTGCAACCGAGTAGGGGGCGACCGTATTTGTTTAATTTGTCCCGTTCAACGGTGATACCGTGGGGAGGACCTTGGAAGGTTTTGATTAAAGCGACGGGGAAACGGATATCTTCTAAACGGAGACCGCGTAGAGCTTTGAAACCGAAAACGTTACCAACGATCGAGGTGAGGATGTTGGTGACGGAACCTTCTTCAAATAGATCTAAAGGATAGGCAACGAAACAGAAGAATTGGTTATCTTCGTTGGGTACGGGTTCGATATCATAACAACGACCTTTATAGCGATCGAGGTCGGTTAAGTTATCGGTCCAAACGGTGGTCCAGGTACCTGTGGAAGATTCCGCCGCTACTGCCGCACCTGCTTCTTCCGGAGGAACTCCGGGTTGGGGTGTCACCCGGAAGCAAGCTAGTAGATCGGTATCTTTGGGGGTGTAGTCGGGGGTGTAGTAGGTCAGTCGGTAGTCTTTTACGCCGGCCTGGAAACCTTTGGATTTGGCTTGCACCATTGGGATTATTCCTCCATAAACTGCATGATTAGTCGCACCTGTAAAATCTCGCCGTCAACCGACATAGATTTTTCTTAAGCTCCTTTCCCCTGCTGCCAGGAGCGAAGTTAGGGAGCAATTTTCACTAATGTTTTTTTCAACTGATCATCTTAACACGAACTTTATCCTATTCTGATCATTTTTTTTCTCTATCCCTAAAATTTTGATTGTTTTTTTTTCTCGGGGGGATTAGTTTCTTTAATCTGTCGTCATCTAACTTTAACAATCTCTACAAAAACACAAAAAAATCAACAAAAATTTACCTGATTGACACGCAGAAACTTCTGCTCATCAGGCTTTGAGCGATTAAAACTACTCTTTAATTGAGGAAGATTATCAATAATTACAACCTCAAAAAATTGTCGGCAATCGCTAAATATTAACTGGATTTCTAAGCAATTATACCCAGTACCTAGAGCACAGTTAGACAGCAGTGAACTCTAGATAAATTAGGTCTAATTACTTAGTAATTATTGTTGAGATTTTTGGCTTGTGAACGATTATTTTCCCCTTCAAGAATTATGGTTATTGTTGCCATTAAAACGATGACGTTCTGGAAATAGCGTGACCAATAACTGATTGATATAGACCTTTCCGACCACCGATGCTTGATTCGGTCGGTTAGTAGTAGATGCTTGTTCTCTGGTTTCCGCGGGACTGGCCTCGGCGACCATTTCCTCGCCATCCCAAGGACTGGCCACGGTTTCGGATATCACTTCCTCCACTGACGGCACTGGGGACACTTGACTGACTACGGGTTGCGGTTCCGGTAAAGGGGGTCTTTCCGGTTCCGATGGGGTCGCTGACACCTCGATGGTAATTTGACGGGAAGTATCTCCGATCAGGGAACCAGACGGCACGATCGACATCGCTGCCACAGAAGCATTAAAAATCGTTGTGGTTGACCCAATACAGGCATTTTCACCGATTTCACCCCGACCGACGACGAGAACACCTGTACCTAAAATTGCTCCCGCACCGATAGCAATAACACCCTGATAGGCGGTTAAAATTGTTCCCATACCCAGGCAAGCACCCGCACCGATAATTATTTGGCTATTGGGGGCTGCTCGGAGAATCACCCCCGGAGCCACGATCGCACTCTCATCAATGGTTACATCACCATTGACATAGAATTCCGAGCGGCTAATAGGTTGAACGGGGGGTAAGGACATAATTGACAGTTATTCAGTGATCAGTGATCAGTGATCGGGGGTTAGGGGGTAGGGGTTAGAGTTTCGGGTATTTTTCCCAGTCCGCCAACACCTAACACCTATCTCCCTTCACCGATCGCCGAGTCCTGAAATTAAGGGCGTTGAATAATCGATTCGAGAACACGGCGTTTCGCTTGGGAGTCAATCCCGATCAGACGAACGTATTCCCCTTGATGGTCGCGCAGACAGGTTTCTAAAGCGGCCACCACATCGGATTCGCGACTGCTCTCGATCGGGGTGCAGCTTTGCCAAGAACTGGTTTTAAAACGACGTTTATCCGCGTGTTCGGCCCCGATTTTGTGACCTTGGTTCAATAAAGAGCGAATTTGAGTGATCGTTTCTGCGGTTAAGGTACTGGTTAAAGTGGCAGTACCGCCGCCAGAAGAACCAGAAGCATAGCTTTTGAAACTCGGTTCAGCAACGGTGGCGGTTTTACTGCTGCCATTACTACTCACCGAACCATCGGGACGCTGGATCACCGTTTCTAAAACCCGTTTTTTGGCTTTAGCATCGATACCGAGTAAGCGGACGTATTCGCCGCTATGTTCCCGTAAACAATCTTCCAAAGCAGTAATTACATCAGATTCGCGATTGCTTTCGATCGGGGCGCAACTCTGCCAAGAACTGGTTTTAAACCGGCGTTTATCCGCGTGTTCGGTGCCGATTTTGTAGCCTTGGGCGAGCAGGGAACGAATTTGAGCGATCGTTTCCCCACTTAAGCTACCACTACTGCTATAACTGGCTCCGTTACTAGCGGGGGCGCTGTAGCTGCTGGCTTTGCCGCTGCCGTTACTAGCGGGGGTGCTGCCGGGGCGGTGAATAATCATTTCGACGACGCGTTTTTTCGCTTGCGGGTCGATCCCGATCAGACGGACGTACTCATCGCTATTTTCAGTCACGATCGCTTCAATATCGCGAATGATGCCCGCTTCGCTCTTGGTTTCGATCGCCGGTCCGGTTAACCAAGAACTGGTTTTAAACCGGCGTTTATCCGCGTGTTCGGTGGCGATTTTCAGTCCTTGGGCCAGCAGGGAACGCACTTGTACGGACAGGTCGGAATGGCCGTTACCGTTGCCATGACCGCCGTGGACGGCGGTGGTGGTGCGGGCCGGTTCTCCCGGGGTGTCTTCGGGGCGTTGGATAATCATTTCCAGTATGCGCCGTTTAGCGGCGGGATCTACTCCGATCAGGCGGACGTATTCGCCTTGCAGGTCTCTCAGGGAGGCTTCTAGGGATTGGGATACCTGTTCTTCGCGGCCGCCGTCGATAAAGCCGGCACTTAACCAAGAACTGGTTTTAAAGCGGCGTTTGTCAGCGTATTCGATGCCGATCTTGTAGCCTTGGGAGAGGAGGGAGCGAACCTGCGCTCGAATGTTTGTATTTAAACTCATAGGTGTCACCGAATTTCTATATAGCGTCTCATTAGCGATGTTTATAGCGGCTGCCGGTGGAGGAGTCGCTGGGCTGTGGGCTTTGACCGGGACGCTGGGGGCGAGGTCGATATCGACAATGTGACGGGTGAAGGCTCGATCGATTTCTGTGACATCGGGTAAGCGATCAGCCTGCTGTTGGCTGGTGATCACGGAACCGGATGGCACGAATTTACCGGCGGGGATTTCCACGTCTTGAACGAGGGCGTGCATCATGACGATGCAATCGGCACCAATGCGGGCATTAAAGACGGTGGAGCGAAAACCGATAAAACAGCGATCGCCCACATAGGCAGGCCCGTGAATGAGTGCCATGTGGGTGATACAGCTGCCCCGGCCGATCCACACCGAATATTCTCGGCCGTCATCTCCCACCACACGGCTTTTTTCTAAACCGTGGATGATTGCTCCGTCCTGAATTTTGCTGTCGTCGCCAATGTGAAAGGGGGTTCCTTCATCGGCGCGGATGGAAGTCCCCGGAGCAATCACCACTCGCGCCCCGATCTCGATAGCGCCACTGAGGTTAGAGAAGGTGTGGACTTTGGCACTCTCGTCTATGTGCGTTTCCTCTGGGGATTTGGTCCGCTTTTTCGGACTAGCCGCCGTTGTGCGGACGACCATAGTTAGTCTTCCTCCATACTGAATTTGGCTGGCTGGTTGTTACTTAACTGTGTTTGGGTTCTATCGATGTTTAACCGGATTGACGAAATTCGTCCCTCTTGCTGTAGAGGGTGCGATTTTCTACGGTTATAGTGTCAATAATCCCCACCACCATCGCGTCAAGGGGGCGATTGTTCTGTCCGTCTTCGATACGGGCGGCTCCTCCCCGGGACACTAGCACCCATTCATTAATCCCCGCTCCGACAATATCACCCGCTACTTCGTATTTAGGCAAAAGTTGCCCCTGTGCGTCGATGAATTGCAAAAGCAGAAGTTTCACTCCCGTCATACTGCGCGGTTTCAGGGAGCTAACGACGGTGCCGCAAACTTTGGCAATTTGCATGGAATTTGTTTACACTAAAAGTTAGTTGCGCTCTAGATTCGTCTTAAAGGTTGCGGGTTAACACTTTCACGAAACTGTTCCACGGCTTCTGTATAACGGATGGGAAGAACGTATTCGAGGTTTTCGTGGGGACGGGCGATGATGTGGGTCGAGAGGACTTGACCACCCTTAACACGATTAGATGCCGCTTCTGTCCCCGCCGATACGGAGGCCTGTACTTCCGAAACGTCCCCCCGGACGATGACGGTGACGCGACCACTACCAATTTTTTCGTAACCTACTAGGGTTACGCGGGCGGCTTTCACCATGGCATCAGCCGCCTCGACGACGGCCGGGAAACCCAAGGTTTCCACCATGCCCACTGCAATTGACATAATATTTTTGTCTCCTAATGGTTGGCTTTCTTCGACTCTATAGATGCTGACCCCGATCAACGGTGTTTAATAGCTGCGGAATTGCTCTACTTCTTCGGTGTAGCGAATGGGCAGCACGTATTCGAGGTTTTCGTGGGGACGAGCGATGATATGGGTAGATAGCACTTGTCCTCCGTTAACCCGGTTGGCGTTTTCCACTCCGGCAGCCACAGAAGCTTGCACTTCTGAAACGTCTCCCCGGACGATGACAGTGACGCGACCACTACCGATCTTTTCGTAACCCACTAGAGTCACCCTGGCGGCTTTGACCATGGCATCGGCCGCTTCCACAACGGCGGGAAATCCTAGGGTTTCAATCATTCCTACTGCAATTGGCATTTTTTTGTTCCTCGCTTGTCAAGCCAAACTAAACTATTAATTTTGTTAGCGTTATCAATTTTGTTTCAGTCAAATTCTTTCCTTGTTACTTTTCCTGCTCTAGCTCTGGTGGCAGTCGGGATCGTGGCAAGGTGGGTAAGACCATCCTGAATTTTATCTCGATCGTGACCGTTTTCATCCACTAATTTTATTTTCTAGGGCCGGTTGGTAAAAATTTGACGAGTCAGGCAAAATTATCAACCTAAAAAAAGCATAGGAAACTATGACACCTTTGACAATATAAAACATTATGATTATTTCTCATCTTCAGGTTAACGAAAGTTAATCATTCCTTGACTTCGCCCATCAGCCTCAGCAATTCTCAGGAGATTTACCGCTAAAACCTTTGCTATGAGCCGATTTCCGCTTTAAGTTTTCTCTTGGCGGCTTGCTTGTCTCTGCTGGATTTATTGGCAGATAAAAGCCTATTTTCCCTGATTTCGGCTTTTTTATAATTTTTTTATACTATATACGGCTGGGGTGGGGGAGTGGGGAGAAGGGGAGCCTTTTTCAGTGATCAGTAAACAGTGAACAGTAATCAGTGAACTGAAAACTCACATCTGATCACTGATCACTGATTCTAGCGATCGATCTCACCTTCGTAGGGTTGGACACCGATCGAGGGATAATTATCGTGGTTAGGACTGAAAACTTCTAACACTGCATGAGCTAACTTTTGGAAAAAGTCGGGACTCTCGTGCAAGGATTTGAGTGCCGCTTCTAATTCAGGAAGGGAGAAATCGAAGCCTTGCGAGCGAGCTATCTCTAGTAATTGCTGAGGATCTTGGGTTGAGCGCATTTTTTGACCCAATTCTTCGTTTTTAGCGGCTAAGGCGAAAAAGTCGAACACTTGATTTTTAGACATATAAATACTTTTCCTTTGATGATTAAAGGTGTGGCCTCGGCGGCGTGGAGGTTAAACTGCCTAGTATGGTTCATTTTTATCCTACCAGTCAGGAGATATCCTCAAAGCAAAAGTTTCGTTTTTATTTGCTTGTATAGCTGAGTATGCTTTAAGGCTAATTCTGGGGTGTGGGGTGTGGGGAAGTGGGGAAGTGGGGAAGTGGGGAGTTTTTTCAGTAATCAGTAATCAGTGAAAGGATGGCGGTTTTTGGCCATCGGGGCAGGCCATAGTCAGAGGATAAATAGCCTAAAATAGAAACCTGCACTATTGTTTCTGTAGCCAGCATCATGAATAAGTCCCCACGTCGTTACCATATCACCACCTTTGGTTGTCAGATGAATAAAGCTGACTCCGAACGCATGGCGGGTATTTTAGAAGATTTGGGGTTTCAATGGTCTGAGGATGCCAACGAAGCCGATTTAATCCTCTACAATACCTGTACAATTCGCGATAATGCCGAACAGAAGGTGTATTCCTATCTCGGTAGACAGGCTAAACGCAAACAAACTCAACCCGACCTTACTTTAATTGTCGCTGGCTGCGTGGCTCAACAGGAAGGGGAACAATTATTAAGACGGGTTCCCGAAGTGGATTTAATTATCGGTCCCCAACACGCAAACCGCTTGGGAGACTTATTACAACAAGTTTTTGACGGTTCCCAGGTGGTGGCCACCGAACCCATCCACATCATGGAAGATATCACCAAACCGCGCCGGGATAGTAATATTACCGCTTGGGTGAACGTCATCTATGGTTGCAATGAACGCTGTACCTATTGTGTGGTTCCGGGGGTGCGCGGGGTGGAACAATCTCGCACTCCTGCGGCAATTCGAGCAGAAATGGCACAATTAGGACAACAGGGTTATCAAGAAATCACCCTTTTAGGTCAAAATATCGATGCCTACGGACGGGATTTACCCGGAGTGACGGCAAGCGGCCGACATCTGCACAATTTCACCGATTTACTCTACTACGTTCACGATGTGGCCGGCATTGAACGTCTCCGTTTTGCCACCAGTCACCCCCGCTATTTTACCGAACGTTTGATTAAAGCTTGTCAGGAATTACCTAAAGTTTGTGAACATTTTCATATCCCTTTTCAATCGGGGGATAATGATATCCTCAAGGCCATGAAACGGGGCTATACTCAGGAAAAATACCGACAAATTATTGCTAATATTCGCGATTTAATGCCGGATGCTGCCATTAGTGCCGATGCGATTGTCGGATTCCCCGGAGAAACAGAGGCACAGTTCGAGAATACTTTAAAATTAGTCGATGAGATTGGTTTTGATCAATTAAATACCGCTGCCTATTCTCCCCGTCCCGGGACTCCTGCCGCTATTTGGGATGATCAATTAAGTGAGCAGGTAAAAAGCGATCGCTTACAAAGATTAAATCATTTAGTGGCCACAAAAGCCGCTGAACGTTCCCAAAGATATTTAGGCAGAATTGAGGAAATTTTAGTGGAAGACGTTAACCCTAAAGATGCTGGTCAAGTTATGGGAAGAACTAGAGGCAATCGCTTAACTTTCTTTACGGGAGATATTGAGGAATTGCGAGGCAAATTTGTTAAGGTTAAAATTACCGAAGTCCGTCCCTTTAGTTTGACGGGAGTGATCTTTTAATAGTTAACAGTGACCCCTCAGCAGTGAAAAAAGGCAATAGCTATCGGGAATAATTTGCCAAGTAGGTAGCTGTTAAAAATTGTCAGATACCCCCCTTATCAAGGGGGGCAGGGGGGATCAAAGGCAAAATCTATCTTCAATTTAATTATAACTAATTACTTATTTTATGGATATTATCGCTATTTTGCAGCAAGATTATCAAAGATTTCCCCTCGATCAAACCTATGATATTTATGCTGATAACGTTTATTTTCAAGACCCTCTCAATCAATTTCGGGGGATTAAACGCTATCGGGAAATGATTGGTTTTATGAGTCAATGGTTCCAAGCTATCAAGATGGATGTCCACGCAATTGAACAGCAGGGAAATATTATTAATACCCGTTGGACATTGCACTGGACAACTCCTTTACCTTGGCGGCCCCGCATCGCTATTTCTGGAGGCAGTGAATTAACTCTCGATGACAATAATCTGATTATTTCTCATATCGATTATTGGGATTGTTCGCGCTGGGATGTGCTGCGTCAGCATTTACCTTTTCCCGGTTCTTAACTAGGGTCTGCTGAAAAAGTTTTTCGTGGGGACAGGGTGTGGGGTGTGGGGTGTGGGGTGTAGGGTGTGGGGTGTGGGGAGAATAAATAAAATAATCTCCTATCTCCTGACTCCTGAATACTGACTCCTGAATACTGACTCCTCAAAACCTAAGACTCTGTACCTCACAACTATGGAAATTGCTATAGATTTTTTAACTGGAAAATGCCGACCAACGAGCGCTCGTTTGCTTGACAAAATCCTGTAAAAATGCTAGGCGCTGATTTTGTTCCCAGACCTGTTTAACTTTATTCTGCAAACTCGTCCAATTCCAATCATTATTCAGCTGCTCGTTAATTTCCTGTTCTTGGAAATATTCAATTAAAGTTAAACCAGCTAAACGAGTTAGATAGGCTGCCCCAATTCCCTGCACTGTACCACCAGCGATATAAGTAATCGCATTTCCCTTGAGAATCGTTCCTAATGCCTGGGTTGTCACTTCTACCATGCCTAATTGTACCATCATCTTCCCTAGGGTGGCCATGGCTGTTTTTGCTTGTTCAAGGGACATTTTTTGTTGATAAATTGCCCCTAAATCCACTAACATTTGAGCGTTAGTAGCTGCCGCTAAAACTAAATCTAGGGCCGCGAGAGGATTAGCAAAAGTGGCAGTAGCGGCTATCCATTGGTATTGTTCGATAACAGGTAAAGCCTTTTTGCGTCGGGATTGATTGAGTAATTGTTTGGTTTCCTTTGCTAATTCTAGCGCTTGTCTCCAGATAGTTCCCAGAACTAATTCGGACTTTTCTTGTTCGATAATTTTTCGGAGATGATTATCTAAAGGAGCGATAACTACCGTTTGGGGTTCCGTCCATTCCTTGATTTCCCCATTGCTTTGATGTTGACGAACTTTTAGGGGTTCAGGGGCAGCGGCTATGGCTAAAATATGATGAGCAGGAATAGTTTCTTTCAGTCTTTGTTTTAGGGAAAGGAGAATTTCTTCTCTGGTTTCGGCGGGTAAACGATCCTGTTTATTGAGTAACAGGATAACACGCTGGTGCATTCGATCGAATTGCTGGAGGATTTGCCATTCGGAATCGGTTAAATCCCCATTGATCAGATACAAAACTAAGTCGGCTGCCAGGGACTTTTTCTGGTTAGCGGTGCAGTCGAGAGTCAGAAGCGGTTCCGTTTCCAGAAAAGCGATAGATTCTGCAAAGTTGCCGCTTTCTAGTAGTTTTTTTAAGGCAGTTTTACCGGTTTTTCTAGCGCCGGTAATGGCAATTTTCAGGTCTTGGCGACTAAATTCTTGGTTTAATTGGGTTAAAGTGGTTTTCAGTGGGGTTAAGTCTTGATTGGGGTCTTCTTTGGCCAGATAATTCATTATCTTCTCGGCCTTGCTAATCGCTTGTTTAACCTTTTCTAGAGTCAGGGGAGTGGGATGGGAAAAATCGATTTTCGAGTTGGGTTTTTGCCAAAACCAGATACCAGCACCAAGAGCAATCGCACCTAGAACACCCCAGGAACCGATTTCGCTCACTGTACTATTGAGAGTTTCCCCCAGGGTGAAAGCGATGGTAATGCCTATCCCCGTCACTAAAACCGGTTTACCCAATCTTACCGTCATTTTTCCTCATCCTCGCCAACTGCTGTGATTATTCTAGCTTTTTTGTGCTGGATTTCATCCCAAACTGAACTTTTTAGCCGACAATTCCCTGCGTTCGCCCCGGCCGCTCTTGCCTAAAAAGCCCCAGATATGTCATAATGATCGATTGCGTGTAAATTTACCCGATCCCCTGTTGTTATGGCTAGTAAAAAAGGCGTTCGCCTGATCATCACTGTAGAATGCACGGAATGCCGCAGTAATCCCGATAAGCGTACCCCCGGCGTTTCTCGCTACACCACCAGCAAAAACCGGCGCAATACCACCGGCAGACTGGAAATCAAAAAATACTGTCCCCACTGCAATAAGCACACCGTCCACAAGGAAATTAAGTAATCATACTTTAGTTAAAAAGTCAAGCAATCTTTACAAATCTATGAGCTACTATCGTAAACGTCTCTCCCCCATCTCCCCCAGTCAACCGATTGACTACAAAGACACCGAACTCCTCCGCAAATTCATCACCGAACGCGGCAAACTTCTACCTAGACGCATCACCGGTTTAACTTCTAAACAACAGCGAGATTTAACTGAAGCGGTGAAACGGGCCCGTTTAATGGCTTTATTGCCTTTTGTCAACCAAGAAGCCTAAATTCAGTGATCAGTAATCAGTAATCAGTGAGCAGTGATCACTGAAAATAACACATATAAGTAATAGGACAAAATTAACTTCTTGGTGAGGATAGGCACTCATGCACTCATGGAAGAAGTAGTTAGATATACTTAATTAATTGTGTCTAGCTACTTAACTTAAAACTTAAACCTGATCACTGATAACTGGTCACTGATAACTGATAACTGATAACTGATAAGCGATCTCAGTATATTGGGGTTGCTTTCTCGTTTTTGCAAAGAAATATATCGAAATCGGCAGCGGATAGGAAAATTCGTGCGAGAATCTTAAAAAATAATTAAATCGCTCTAGGAGTAGCCAACGATTTTGTGATTATCGATCCAAATCCACCAATTAGCACAATAGGAGGCTCTTATGGAAAAGCAGCCGTCAGAAATCGATACCGAGTTGGATGCACAGCTAAAAGAGGAGGATTCCGAGCAGTTTCTGCGTAGTATATTTAATTCCGTGCAAGCGTCGATTTTTGTGGTGGACGTGCTGGAAAATAGAGATTTTCGCTATGTGGGGTCAAACCCCGTTCATGAACGCTGGACAGGATTGCGTTCATCAGAGATTAAAGGCAAAACTCCCGAACAAATCCTTCCCCCCGATGATGCGCGTAGTGTGCGGCAACACTATAGTGATTGTGTACGTTACGGAACGACTATTTCCTACGAACAGTATTTACCTTTTCAAAATATACCCTACTGGTGGCTAACAACTTTAACACCCCTACGGGATAACAATGCGCGCATCTATCGTTTAGTGGGAACCAGTACCAATATCACCGAACGCAAACAGGCCGAAGAAGCTTTAAGATTACAAGCAGAACGGGAACAACTACTGGGGGTAATGCAGGAAAGAATCCGGCAATCGTTGGATCTCGATCGCATTTTGCAAAGAACCGTTAAAGAAGTGCGACAATTTCTCAACTGCGATCGAGTGTTAATTTATCGTTTATTTCCCGATCATAGTGGCATGATTGTGGTGGAATCCCATACTGCGAGGATTAATTCTGTCTTAGGAAACAGGATCCAGGATCCCTGTTTTAATTTATCCCCAGAACGTCTGGAAAATTATCGTCGCGGGAGAATTCAGGTTATTGAAAATGTCCATAATTCGGGACTTGATCCCTGTTATCGCAACTTACTTACTTCTTTGCAAGTACAGGCTAACTTAGTGGTGCCAATTCTCTGCGATAACCAACTCTGGGGGTTACTAATTGCCCAAAATTGCCAAAAAACTCGCTCTTGGCAATCCCAAGAAATCGATCTGCTCAAACAATTAGCCATTCAAGTGGGAATTGCCATTCAACAAGCAGAACTACACCAACGGGTAAAATGCTTGAATACTGCCCTAGAATCGGAGGTTCAGCAAAGAACCGCCGAATTGCAGATGACTTTGAAGTATGAAGCATTAATCGGACGGATTACCGAAAAAATTCGTGATAGTCTCGATGAAAATCATATTCTGCAAACCACCACTAGGGAATTAGTCCAGGTTTTACCCGTAGAACGGGCCCAAATTGAGCTTTATGATCCCAGTCGCAGCAAAGCCACCATTGTCCACGAATATACCACTCAAAAGCTTATCTGTCAGGGAATTACCCGTCAAATTAGCGATTTTCCCGAAATCTATCAACCGCTGCTGCACAAACAAATTTTACAATTTGTTGATCGTCTTCCCCTTGGTAATCCGCAAATTGGTCGTGTTAACCGTTGCGCTTGTGCTATCTTTGACGATCAGGGTTTTTTGGGCAATCTTTGGCTAATTCGACCAGCTAATCATATTTTTAACTCTTTAGAAACTAATTTGATTCAACATATTGCCACCGAATGTGCGATCGCTATTCGACAAGCGCGACTTTACGAATCTTCCCAAGCACAAGTGAGGGAATTAGAAAAACTGGAAAGATTAAAAAGCGAATTCCTGAAAACCCTTTCCCATGAACTGCGAACCCCGATTACCAGCATTCGTCTAGCGGTGGAAACCCTAGAAAGTCTCCTAGAAGATCAAGGGATCGAGATCGATCCAGAGAATTCGATCGGTCAACTGTTGCAAATTCTTAACATTGAATCTCAACGTCAGAGTAAGTTAGTTAATGATCTGTTGACTTTAACCTATCTGGATGCGGAAAGCGAACCCCCGGCGATCGAAACAATCGACTTACTTTCTTGGCTACCCTTATTAGTGGAACCTTTTCGCACTCTCACCCGCGAGCGACAACAGCAGTTAATTGTAGATATAGATGGGGATATACCGGAGATTAACACCAGTCTGTGTCATATCGAGCGCATCATAGCGGAATTACTGACCAATGCTTCTAAATATACCCCAGAACAAGGAATAATTCGGGTAAATGTCTGGCGTGCGGACGAGCAAATATTAATTAGTGTGAGCAATTCAGGGGTAGAAATCGTCCCAGAGGAATTATCAAAAATATTCGCCCCTTTTTATCGCATTCCTAACCACGATCCCTGGCGCTACAGTGGTACTGGTTTAGGTTTAGCTTTGGTCGGCAAACTGATTAAACCCCTGAATGCTACCATCGATGTCACCAGTGCCAACGCTGTCACCACCTTTACCCTCACCCTGCCAATCTAGTCGAGCGGAAAACTTTTTAGAAAAAAACCTTGCAATTATTTCGAGGGCGTGCTATGTTGAGAAAGGACAAAAAAAACGCCGAGATAGCTCAGTTGGTAGAGCAGAGGACTGAAAATCCTCGTGTCCGCGGTTCAAATCCGCGTCTTGGCATCGCAAAAACAATAGAATTTGCCCTGTATTTACTTTCTAGTCTGCTAGGTTTTGTAAATGCAAGAATAGGCGGTGAGAATGCGTCTTAGCTTATCAGTGATGATACGGGCTGCCTATCTTCGCTCGGATTTGGATCTTCAGTTCACTGATAACTGATAACTGATAACTGATAACTGATAACTGATAAGTCTCCCCAACCAGCAACTACTTTTTGATTTTGGGCTTGACGTAAGCGGTCACGGATTAAGATAATCTAACAAGTATGTACGACAATGAAATCCTAGACCCTAGCAACTCCTTAAATAATCCTCTCGATGGGAGCGATCCAGATCAAGCAGCGGAAATCCCCCCCGATCCAGAGGAAATGCTCTCATTGCTTACTTCTGATCATCTGAGCGAGAGAATGATCGCGGCCCGCGCCTTTTGTGAATTGCGTGACGAAAGAGCGATCGCCCCGTTACTGGAGATGTTAAACGATGTCTGTCCCCTGGTGCGTGTCAGTGTCGCCTATGCTTTGGGCAGAAATCCCAGTCTTAGCGCCGTGGAGCCTTTAATCGAGCTACTGGCCAGAGATTGGAATGGTTACGTCAGAAAAGGGGTAGTTTGGGCCCTGGGTAACTGCGGAGAGCGCAGAGCGATCGAGCCTTTGGTTCATGCTCTCAAAACTGATATTTCGGCGGTGCGATTATGGGCCGCCAGTAGTTTGGCCCAGATTGCCAAGGTCAATTATGAAGATATCATCACCGTGTTGCCGCCTTTAATTGAAGGATTGCGCCGGGATTTAATCGCAGCGGTGCGGAGTAATTGCGCTTGGTCGATCGGTCAATTATGCCGAGAATTGCCCTTAAATGTGATTTATGCCACGGCGATCGATGCTTTGATCGAGGCCTTGGTGGAAGATGAGGATTTAGGTGTCAAGGAAGATGCCAGGGGTGCTTTATTAAAAGTGGGCGACCCGAGAGGATTACAATTGATCGAGGAATTAGAGCTTGAAGGAATTATCTAAACCGCTAATTTTGGGCGTTACGGGGGCATCAGGGCTGATTTATGCCGTCCGTACTCTCAAATATCTACTTTTAGCCGACTACACGATCGATCTAGTGGCCTCCAAATCAGCTTACACTGTCTGGCAAGCAGAAGATAATGTGCGGATGCCTCCAGAACCAGAGCTGCAAGAACAATTTTGGCGCAGTCAATCCGGGGTGATGGAAGGGGGAAAACTACGCTGTCATCGTTGGGGTGATGTGGGGGCAACGATCGCCAGTGGTTCCTATCGCACCCTTGGTATGGTAATTATTCCCTGTAGCATGAGTACAGTGGCCAAATTAGCGGGGGGATTAAGTTCCGATTTGCTAGAAAGAGCGGCCGATGTGCAGATTAAGGAGGGCAGAAAATTGGTTTTAGTGCCGCGAGAAACCCCTTTTAGTTTAATTCATCTGCGTAATTTAACTACTTTAGCCGAGGCGGGCGTTAGAATTGTACCGGCAATACCGGCCTGGTATCATCATCCCCAATCGATCGAGGATTTGGTCGATTTTGTCATCGCTCGTACTCTCGATCAGTTAGATATCGATTGTGTGGCCATTAATCGCTGGCAAGGACATTGACAGTTATCAGTTATCAGTTATCAGTGGGTAAGTTATCAGTTATCAGATGTAAGTTTTAAGTTAATTAGTTAGTTAGTTATCTTTATCTTTATACCTGATCACTGTTTACTGATTACTGTTTACTGATCACTGAATCAAGGGAGGTAAAAATGGGCTGGATTATGGTCTTATTTGCGATCGCTGTAGGCGGATTACTGATCTGGCAGAATCTGGGGGTGATCACTTTGGTCTTTTTTGGCGGTATTATGACGGTAAAACTGCCCCTAGCTGTCTGGGTGTTACTTTTCACCCTAGCGGGAATTATCAGTGGTTTAACCCTGCAATTTCTCTATAGTTTTGGTCGTCCTTTGGCTGCCCCAAAAGCCTCCCCTCCTATAGCCAATAATCCTCAAGTCCCACCCCCATCTCCCCGACCTACCTATATTCAAGATCGCGCCGCTTCTCCACCGGGTAACGATTGGGAAAGAGATAGCGGTGATGATTGGAATTTTGATACACCCCCCGAAAAACCGACTACCATTCAGGATCGGGAAGAATTCCCGCCTAGTCTTGCTGATGAGGAAAGAGCGAATTTTGTCAAGCCTCCAGAGGACAGTTCTCAAACTGGCTCAGTTTATTCCTATAGTTACCGCACGGCCAAACAGACTCGCGGGGAAAAAGCCGAGCAAGTTTACGATGTCAATTATCGGATTATTACGCCCCCCGCCCAGGATGAAAACCAAGAGCGGGAGGTAAACAAAGGGGATGAGGAAGATTGGATATAAACTTTGACAGAGTAGAGGTTTCTACCTGAATCCCTCAGAGAAGACAAACTGTTCCGGCCTTGTCTCCTGTCTTACCGAAAACTTGGGTTTAAGGTTCCCCGCCATGCCCGCGTAGCAGAGGGCGGCTTTTAGGTGATGGGTTGTCAGTTTAATATTTAATGTGTTAAAATAAGTTTATTCTTAAAATTTTAGAGTAAATGTTTGTCCTAGAGTTTAAAGTTGAGGCTAAATTAAAACAGTATCAGGCTATAGACGATGCTATCCGCACCGCTCAATTCATCCGTAATAAATGCTTAAAGTATTGGATGGACAACAAAGGTGTAAATAAGTATGATCTATCAGCTTATTGTCGAGTTTTGTCCCATGACTTTAAATTTGCTAGTCAATTAAATTCTCAAGCAAGGCAAGCATCGGCTGAAAGGGCATGGTCTTCTATTTCCCGTTTCTTTGACAACTGTAAGCAGAAGGTAATCGGAAAGAAAGGCTATCCTCAGTTTAAAAAGTTTTCCCGCTCGGTTGAATACAAAACAACAGGATGGAAGCTTCTTAACCCTAAAACCATTCATTTCAGTGATAAAAAGGAGATTGGAACACTTAAACTAAAAGGGACTTGGGACTTAGGATACTTTCAGCAGTCTGACATTAAACGAGTTAGGCTTATTAAACGTGCTGACGGCTATTATTGTCAATTTGTTCTCTCTTGTGAAGTAAAAGAGGATGTTAAACCATCAGGTAAGTGTATCGGAATAGATGTGGGATTAGCTTCTTTTTATACTGATCATGAAGGTAATAAAGTTGACAATCCTAAATTTTTAAAAAAGTCCGAGAAAAGATTAAAACGACTTCAAAGACGATTATCTAAAAAGAAAAAGGGAAGTAAAAATCGTCAAAAAGCTAGACAAAGATTGGCTAAGGCTCATCTTAAAATAAGTAGGCAACGTAAAGACTTTGCTGTAAAGTTAGCAAGGTGCGTAGTTCGCTTCTTAGATGTGATAGCCCAGGTCGATTTAAGAATTAAGAACTTAGTCAAGAATCATTGTTTAGCTAAATCGATCAATGATGCGGCCTGGTATCAGTTTCGAGAATGGCTGGAGTATTTTGGGGTTAAATTCGGCAAGATAACGATTGCTGTCCCACCGAACTATACAAGCCAAAACTGTTCAAACTGTGGTGAAGTTGTTAAAAAATCTTTATCGACTAGAACCCATCAGTGTAAGTGTGGGTGTGTTTTAGATAGGGATGAAAACGCCGCTATTAATATCCTTAAAAAAGGGTTAAGTACCGTAGGGCATACGGGAACTTTTGGGCTAGACCCGATGAACGCTTGGGGAGAGAATACCTCTACTTTTTCAGAAGTAATTCTGTCTAAGCAAGTAATCTCTTGGAACCAAGAATCCCCGTCGCTTTAGCGCGGGGAGTGTCAAAATGGGGAAATCTAGGTTGTGTAGATAGAGCGCCATGAAACACACATTATCCGTATTAGTTGAAGATGAAGCGGGAGTCTTAACCCGTATTGCTGGATTATTCGCCCGTCGCGGCTTTAATATTGAAAGTCTAGCCGTGGGTCCTGCCGAACAGATGGGAGTTTCTCGGATTACGATGGTAGTACCAGGAGATGAGGACAGCATCGAACAGTTAACCAAACAACTTTACAAATTAATTAACGTCCTCAAGGTGCAGGATATCACCCAAACCCCTTGTGTGGAAAGGGAATTAATGCTGATTAAAGTTAATGCTACCGCCGAGCGCCGGGCCGAAGTGATCGAATTAGCGCAGGTATTCCGGGCGCGGATTGTGGATATTTCCGAGGAAACCCTGACCATCGAAGTGGTGGGGGATCCGGGTAAAATGGTGGCGATTATGCAAATGCTGAATAAATTTGGCGTTCGCGAGGTGGCCCGTACCGGTAAAATTGCTCTGATTCGCGAGTCGGGAGTCAATACGGAATACCTCAAAGCTTTAGAGGCTAAAATGTCAATTTAGGGATATTGGGTATGAATTGGGAATTGGGGAGATGGGGTGTTGGGGTGTTAGGGTTTTAGGGTGTTGGGGTGTTAGGGTGGTCACTGCGTGCGCGTTGCGGGGGGTGTTAGGGTGTTGGGGTTTTAGTTGAAATTCCCCACTCCCCACTTCCCCTATTGCCTATTGCCTTCAGAAGCTGATAACTGATAAAAACTATGTCTAAGCAGTCGCCGAAAACCCAAATTAGTCAACTTGTCACCGTTGCCGTGCAGAAATTGCAAGGAAAGGTGAATTTTCAGGCGGTAAATCTCAAAAAAGGGGCGAGAGTTCCCGAATTACGCCTTAAAAACGAGAATGGCAGCGGGGAAAGCAAATATCCCCTTATCGGCGATCGCTATTTGTTAGGCCGTAGTTCCAGTTCCTGTGATATTACTATCCGTAATACCGTGGTCAGTCAGATTCATTGTTCCCTGCAGCGTGACCCGAAAAATCCCCATAATTTCCTGCTCACAGATGAAAACTCCACCAACGGGGTTTATATGGGTAAACGTCGTCTCAAAAGCGTTTCCCTGCGTCATGGTGATACCTTTACCCTAGCCCCCCCAGACTTAGCCAATTGTGTCACCATCTCCTACTACTGTCCCCCTCCCCTGTGGGCGCGACTTTTGCGCTATGGTTTCTATGGTGCGGGTGGTATTTTCGGTTTATTAGTTCTAGGGATTATCTGGGAAAGTCGCAAAGTTAATGTTTATCCACTCCCTTCCGGGGTGAGCGGTCCGGTGGTGGTTTACCCTAGGGATGGTCAAACTCCCCTCAATCCCATTCGACAGGAAACTCACCGAGAATTAGATAATCTGGGGGATTTTTCTCCCTATCTGCCCCAGGCGGTTGTCGCTTCCGAAGATAGTCGTTTTTACTGGCATTTTGGCGTTGATCCTTTCGGGATTGTCCGGGCTGTTATGATTAATTGGCAAGGTCAAGGCATTCGTCAAGGGGCCAGCACCCTGACTCAACAGTTAGCGCGTAGTTTATTCCCCGAAGTCGGTCGCCAAAATACTGCCGATCGCAAACTCCGGGAGGCTGTGGTCGCTTTACAATTAGAAGCGGTCTATAGTAAGGATACAATTCTCAAAACCTATCTCAATCGAGTTTATCTCGGTCTGGCCGGTTACGGTTTTGAAGATGCGGCCCGCTTTTATTTCGATAAATCCGCTAGAGATTTAGATATCTCCGAGGCTGCTACTCTTGTGGCTATGTTACCCGCCCCGAATCGATTTAATCCCATTCAAGATTACGACACTTCCGTACAATTACGCAATCGTGTCATCGATCGCATGGCTCAATTAGGCATGATTTCCCCGGAAGCGGCCGCCAGCGCTCGCAGATCCCGCATTGAAATCAGTCCCCAAGCCAAAAAATCCCTATCTAGTACGATTGCACCATATTTTTATAGTTACGTTTTCGAGGAATTACAGGACCTTTTAGGGGAAGAAGTGGCCAAAGAGGGCAATTTTATCGTTGAAACCAGTTTAGACCGCCGGCTGCAAGCGATCGCAGAAAAAAGCTTAAAAAATAATGTCTTAAAGCAAGGACCCCGCTATCGATACTCCCAAGGGGCTTTAGTTACCCTAAACAGTCAAACTGGGGAAATTCTCGCTTTAGTCGGGGGAGTTGATTATCAAAAAAGCCAATTTAACCGCGCTATCCAAGCTAAACGTCAACCCGGTTCCACTTTTAAGGTATTTGCTTATGCTGCCGCCCTAGAAAAGGGAATATCGCCCTATAAAACCTATACCTGCGCTGGACTCTCTTGGCAAGGACAAGCCTATTCTCCCTGTGAACGTAGTAGCGGGGGGGTCAATATGTTTCAAGGTTTAGCGCGATCGGAAAATAGCGTCGCCCTTCGCATTGCTCGCGAGGCAGGATTAAGTAATGTGGTCAATGTGGCGGAACGTTTGGGGGTCAAATCACCTTTAAATCCCGTACCGGGGCTAATTTTAGGGCAAAGCGAGGTAAATGTCTTGGAAATGACCGGCGCTTATGGGGTTTTTGACCATGGCGGGCGCTGGAATCGTCCCCACGCCATTAAACGCATTCTCGACGCTTCCGACTGTAAAAATGTGGAGGATTTGAGTACTTGTCGGGTTATTTATGACTATGGCGAGGATAACGAGAGAAATCAGCAGGTAATCTCCCCTAAAACCGCCGAAACAATGAATAGCTTATTGGGGGGGGTGATAACTAATGGTACAGGAGGTGCTGCTAGTATTGGCATGGGAGAAGCGGGTAAAACGGGAACTACGGATAATTATGTGGATCTCTGGTTTATCGGCTATCTTCCCCGTCGCCACTGGGTGACAGGCATTTGGTTAGGGAATGATAATAATTCTCCCACTGCGGGCAGTAGTCAACAGGCAGCCAAGTTATGGGGCGATTATCACCGTCAGTTAATCACTACACAAAACTAATCCCAATGACTCTCAAGCTCAGACCCATTTTAACCGTCTATCCTTAAGATTGGTGGAAGGAACCACAGAGACACAAAGGACACAAAGATTAGGTTTGTTAATTCTTCTTCCCATCTAATCAGAATTGGGTGGGTTAGTGACAGCGTAACCCCCCCAACTGGACTACTTTATTGGGGAGATGAAGTTAAATAAAGTTAGCAGTTGCCAGATTATCAGAGTCAACCCCACTCAAAAGAACTGAGGAAGCGTTGGCTAAAAAAGAACCCCCAGTACCTTGAATAATCAGCGCAGATGAGCCATCAGTCCCATTAGCGACAATGGTGAAGACATTACCACTAACGGTGCCAGAGAGGTAGTAGTTCGTACCACTAACCAGGCCACCAGCAGTTTGAGCAAGGCCAATCGCCGATGTCGGTAATACGCCGACAGCACCTTGAATGTCAAGCTGATCTCCCGTTGCACCGGGCTTAAAGTCTGTAATGATATCTAAGCTATTGTCGAAAGTGATGGTCATACCAACGGCAAAAACACCGGCACTACTTACAGCTGTTCGCGCAGTACTCTGCGCGGTTCCCTGGACAAATCTGTTCACATCAGCCCCACCTGTCAGCGTATCGGAACCAGCGCCACCCAATAGGGTATCGGAACCAGTGTCACCGATTAGGGTATCGTTTCCCGAACCACCGTTTAGGCTATCGTTTGCATTGCCACCCAATAGGGTGTCGTTTCCATTGGCACCCAATAGGGTGTCGTTTCCATTGCCACCGTTTAGGCTATCGTTTCCCTCGCCACCGTTTAGGCTATCGTTTCCCTCGCCACCGTTTAGGCTATCGTCACCTAGAACGCCACCCAATAGGGTGTCGTTTCCATTGCCACCGATTAGGGTATCGTTTCCATTGCCACCGTTTAGGCTATCGCCGGAAGCACTGCCTGTAATGTAATAGGGAGCCGTGTTGGAGAGTGGTTCGATCGTAGTTTGACCCTCGATGGACATATTCTCCAAATTTATTGGTGTCGTACCTGCGGCTTTCGTGTACGAAGGACCGTTGGGGTTGATTTTTAGTATATGAGTGCTGGGAGCCGTAGATCTAACAAAGGTATTGGTATTTGCTAACAGGGAAAATTCCTTAGAAAAGCCCCCACCGTAAGCGGAAAGGGTTGCGCTACTAACATCACTGGTCGTTCCGTTGAATAATCTCCAAACCGTATCGCCGTTATCGAAAACGCCAATGGAAGTGAGATTATATGTACCAGTGGCTGTTGTCGACAGAGAAATAGGGGTATTAGCATAGGAGTCCAAGAACTGGGCAACTGTTAATTGCACACCAACCGAGAAACTAGCAGGGGTTGTGGAGTCAGCAAAAGATATAGTGATAGTGGACATAGTTTTTTTTTGAGTGGTATGTTTGAACCTGAGGATTTTGACAATATTCTACCCGATTATTACACACCCAGAAAAAAATGCAACCTTTTTCTCTTGGTTTGTTTCCTGAATTGTTGCTAATGGTTAAATTTTTATCAATTTTGGGTTAATTTTCGGCTGGGTGTGACATAAATCACGCCAGAAATTAAAGTTAATGCTACTGATAGCCAAAAGGCAATCTGAGAAATTAAGTTATATTCAGAAGGCAAGGGAGCAATTAAGAGAGCGATAGCGATAATTTGGCTGACTGTTTTGCTTTTTCCCCACCAATTAGCCCCTTTTATGTCGCTATTTCCTGTTAAATTCGGATTAATGCGCCAACCAGCGATCGCTAATTCGCGAGCGAGAATCAAAAATACTCCCCAAGCAGCAATTAAATCCATTTCAATCAGAGCTAAGAGGGGAGCGAGAACCAGTAATTTATCGACCAAAGGATCGAGAAATTTGCCTAATTCGGTGATTTGATTTAATTTTCGCGCTAGATAACCATCGAGCCAATCGGTGCTGGCAGCAATCAGAAAGATAATTAAACTTAACCAGCGATCGATTTCTGTGCCTTGGTGCAACCAGTATAAAATTAATGGCAGTCCCAAGAGTCGTGATAGGGTAATCGAGTTGGGTAGGTTCATTTTTGTTAGGGAAGTGGGGAAGTGGGGTGTAGGGTGTGGGGTGTAGGGTGTGGGGTGTAGGGTGTAGGGTGTAGGGTGTGGGGAAGTGGGGAAGTGGGGAAATTTCAACTAATACCCCAAAACCCTAAAACTCCAACTCCCTAAAACTCCAACTCTCAACTCCTGCCTCCTGTCTCCCGGCTCCTGACTCCTGATTTTAGCTGGCTAATTTGAGATCGAAATTACTTTGTTTATTGCCTAATTGTCTGAGCCAACGATAATTATAAGTTAAAGCACCTCGCAGGGTGGGATAAACGGCATAATTAACGCCAAATTCTTGGCAAACTTCCGCTAAGATTGGGGCAATTTTTGGGTAGTGAATATGACAAATTTGCGGAAAAAGATGGTGAACAACTTGATAATTTAATCCCCCTAAATACCAATTTAAAAAGGCATTTTTAGGAGCAAAATCTACGGTAGTTCGCACTTGAAAGATTGCCCATTCGTCTTCGATTTGGTTAGCTGCCGAGGGTTGAATAAATTCGGCGGGTTCCAAAACGTGAGCTAACATAAATACATGACAGGCAAGCACTCCATAGGTCATAAAAGCAATGAGAAAACCGATCGCTATTTCTAGGGGACTATAACCAACTAAGAGAGGAATGCCAATAAACCAAAAGAGATAAACAACTTTTCCGCTCAATAAAACGAATAAATCGATCGGTTTAGGATTGGGAATTTTAATCTCGCCAAAACGATTACAAAAGAGGATAGAGCGCACATCGGAGAATGACCAATAGATAGGAATTATAGCGTAGAGAATCGGGATAAATAAATGTTGATAACGATGATACCATTTATGCTCGGCATGGGGAGTCATTCGCACGATACCATCGCCGTGAATTTCCACATCGTACCCTAAAACATTGGTGTAGGTATGATGGAGATAATTATGACGAAAACGCCAGAGATAACTGGAAGTACCGATGATATAATCGTAGGTCATGCCAAGGAGAGAATTAACCCATTTTTTACTAGAATAGCCGCCATGGTTTGCATCATGACCAATGCTAAAACCGATTCCTGCTAATCCTCCTCCTAAAACCAGACAACCGATAATTTTTAGCCACCAGATATCCGGACCAAAAAGTACAAATAGCCAAGCGGCAATTACCCAAGTTAAAATCGTGATCGTCTTCAGGTACATGGCAAAATTATCTCTGGTGGGGATGCCGTTTTCGGTAAAATAAGCATCAACCCGTTTATTCAATTCCTTTCTAAAACCCTGATTTTCGGTAAAAGTTACTCGCATTCCTAATTTTTGTCCTAGAAGTTGATATGACGGCTATTTGTGGCAGCTCAGAGTGAATTTATGGGTCTTGTACTGGTTTGCTAAGGCTGTCTCAGCATAACTGATAATTTCTCATCAGTCCCTCATCTATTGTCAGAGAAAGAGGTGCGCTTGGCAAGGCAATCGCTCAATTTGTTTGCTACTCTTGCAGAAAATCCTCGGTTTTTACCTAATCAGATATCAGATACCTGTAGCCGGTGATAGAAATGAGCGTTAGGTACTTTTATACTACTATTAAAGCCATTGAAGGCGATCGAGTTTTCTGGTGCGAAGTGCCACAATTAAGAAAATCGATCGATGCGATCGCTGGAAGCGTGGCCGATGATGAAGCGGTGTATTTTTATCTGTGGCAATGCTTACAGAATGATCCTAATAACCAATTAGTCAAGTCCCATTGGATGGTTTTCTTACAATATCGCTCCTGTATGGTAACTCAAAGGGTCTATCAAAATGTCGGCCATCGGATCGATGCTGATTATGAAACCCTCTTCTACTATTTGCTGAATTTGCTTTCTACGGCAATCATTTTTTACGGTAATTTTCAGGATAACAAGACCAAACCGGGATTTTTTCGCTTAATCTTAGAAAAATGGACAGATAAAAAATTAAGAAATACTCTCTATAATTTCCTGCGAGGAGAGTATAAAACGATTGGCAGGACTAATCTCGGTATAGTCAGTCTTTTTAGTGCGAATAAAATTCAAAAAGTTTTACGAACATCGGGTATCTTTAACGAGAATCATCTGCTAATATTTAACTGTTTTCGAGAGGTTAAAAAAGCTTCTCTTAGATCATTGGATAAGTGGCAAGAGGAGGATTGGCAACAAGTAATCGATCGCCTACAGCAGTTACAACCGCAAGTTATTCTCACCGTTGAGGAAGTGCAAGCAAAACTCAATCAAATAGGGGAGATAATGCGTAATCATATCGATCCTCCTTACTCTAGATTTGAGCCTACTAATTATGACGATAATAGCAATTACTTTTGGGAAAATCTCTCCAGCAAGAAGCCAAGTAACGATTTACTACAACAGCAAGAAATCCAGGAAGATATTAATAAGTTATTAATCACTCTTGAGTATGAAGTTAAACAGATTGCATATTGTTACTATCATCAAAAGATGACGCAAGCACAGATCGCTAATCGATTGGGAGTTCACTCATCTACTATTAGTCGAGAAATAACCCAATTATGTAAAAAAATTTATCAGCTACTCTGTGCAAGGGAAGGCAAAGATTGTCCTATTTTGTTAAATGAGATTAAATTACAATCTCGGCAAAAACAAGAGATCGATGCTTATCTGGAATATTTTTGTCAGTCCTACTTAACTCAAATCTAATCTGTTAGGAGATACCATGAAAGTCAACCTCGATATTTTGCAACAAATTAACCCGAAATCCCTTTGGCTAACTTTTTCGGAAACAGAGATTAAACAAGCTCGATCGATTCTCGGTCAATACTCTAATCAAACCGCCAAAAATCAGGCTTTGATTAATTACTTAGTGCAAATATGCCTAAGCAATTGGCTGAAAGATAATCTTGATTGTTCCCTTCAAATAATACCTGAAAACCATCAGTATCTTTGGGAGTTTATTAACGGGTTTACTTGGCAAATTGAAGATAAAAAAGTTACCACTATTCCCAGTCAAGCTATTGACATTGAGGGATTGACAATAGAGCAAGAATGGGTTGATATTCCCGATTTAGCGGCCGATTTTTATCTAGGGGTGCAGGTAGATTTAGCAGAAAAATTTCTCAATATCTGGGGTTTTATATCCAGAAAAGATGTTAAAAGTCTCGCAAAATACGATCCAATTTACCATCAATATTATTTGGACAGTGAGCAAATAATTGATGATTTAGATATTCTTTGGCAGAGTTGTTTAGAGGGAGAGAGTGAAAAAGGAAAACTCGAATCTTTAGCAAACTTATCGCCAGCAACAGCAGAAAATTTAATTAAAAAGTTAGGTCAAGTTTCACCCTATTCTCCGAGATTAGATATTAGTTGTCAGCAGTGGTTAGCTTTGTTGAATAATCAACAATGGCGAGAAAAACTTTATCAGCAGCGTTTAGAGGTAATCCCCACCAAACTTAGTCAATGGTTGCAGGGAATTATTACCGAAAAATGGCAGGAAATCCTCAGCACTATCGACAATTATCGTCCAATTAATCCGGGTTTTTTGTTGGCTGCTGAAAAAATCAGCAGCCGAGAATCTCTGACAGATATTCAGCGAGAAATTAGACAACTGTATGCTAGTCAAAAAGAGGTGGAATTTTCGGAACATTTAACCCCAGAGGAAGCTTTAGCAAAACTGCAACATCAAACCCAAGATGAAACTATTCGCTGGCAAGCGGCCGAATATCTCTGGAATATCGATCCTCATTATCCTAATGCTGCTATCCGCAAAATGCTCGATGTGGGTAGTCAATTAATGGGTTATAAAATCGCTTTAATGGTGGGAGTTTTATCGACCAGTCACCAGAGAATTGCTGTCTTAATTCGTGCCTATGCCATGGACAATTTTGCCAAGCTACCCCCCGGTTTATCTTTGCAAATTAGCGATGAAATAGGCCAATTAATCCCCGGTTTAGAAGCAAGAGCAAGGGAGAAACCCTTAGATAGCTATCTACAGCTTTATTTTCTAGCTGATGCCGACGATCGCTTTAATGTTAACCTAAGTTTAGGGGACAGTAGCATTACCGAGCAGTTTAGGATTTAATAGAGATAGCAGAAAATGTCAAGGGTAAAGACATGAGCAGAGTTGTGATTCTGAAAATTGGTGATGGCAGTTTTGAAACGGGATTTTCCGTCACTCTAGAAATTCGTGACAATCATCTCTTGATAGCACCTTTTGCTGAGGGGAAATTAGTCCCGAGCCTTGACATTGCTGCCGCTTTGCAAAATTATCGTCGAGCTTATTATCATTGGGTAGAAAGTCAACCCAGTTTAGGAATTACCGTTCCTCATAGTATGATCACCCATGCAGCGGTAGGTGATCCTAGAGACAACCTCAGAAAAGCCACTCAAACTTTAAAAGATAGCTTAAATGAATGGCTAAATTCCAGTTCTCTGAGTTCGATACAAAATCGTATCTTGTTCCATATAGGTACTGAGTCAGAAGTAAGATTTTTTATCCAAACTACCCACTTTGATTTACAACAAATTCCCTGGGAGTGTTGGAATTTTTTACGGGATTGGTGGAATGATGTGGAAATTGCTCTTACTATCCAGAGAAATCCTCCGATAATTAACCTTACTCCTCCGATTCATGTTTTAGTAATTTTGGGTAATATTGACATCGAAAACGAGCATAATTCCCTGTGTTTATCCAGTTTGCAAACGGCACTAGGAAACCCAGATAAGGTTTATATACAAATATTAAGTCCCAGTTCAGAAGTTCCTCTTTCAACGATAAATATTCACAATGAGTTGATCAAAAATCCATGGGATATTGTAGTTTATTTAGGTCATAGTCAAACCAGTAGCGACGGACATGATGGAGTTTTTATCATTGATAATGATACGGCTTTATCTCCCGAACATAATTTAAGAAATTCCCTAGAAATAGCTTTTAAAAAAGGCTTAAAACTTGTTATCTGTAACTCCTGCGATGGGTTAGGTATTGGTCGTCAGTTGGCTAATATCGGAGTACCCCATATTATTGTTATGAAAGAACCCATCGCTGTGCGGGTTGCTTTGAGATTTCTAGAAGTTTTTCTTCCCAATTTTCTTGAACATAAATCCCTACAGGAATCCTTAACAAGCGCTCGACAAGAATTAAGATTACATGAATTTGAGAAGGATGCTGCTAGTTCTTCTTTACTGCCTCGTTTGATAGAAAATCCTGAAGAACCACCGTTAATTTTACCTTTACCCCCTGAAAATACGGAGGAAAATCACCAAAATAATGATGAGCAAAGTTGGCCTTTACGTCTATCTAGTCGCTGGAAACAAGCTCTGTTATTTATTTTAAGTCTTCTGGTAACTTTATCAGTTTTATATTGGGGAGGAGTATTTTCCGATGATGCTAGTAAATACCCAGAAATTAGCTTAGGTGAAGAAATATTATTAAAGACAAACCGACAAGATAACAGTATTGAACGGGGAAGACAAGCTTTTAAAAACAAAGAATATAAACAAGCAATTCAGCTTTTTAAAAAATCCCTCGATCGCTTGCCCAATAATCCAGAGATTCGCATCTATTATAATAACGCTCGTGCGGCTCATCAAGACAGAAATCCCTTAAAAATTGCCACCAGTGTTCCTATTGGTAATAATCCAGAAATAGCTCAAGAAATTTTACGAGGTATTGCTTTATTGCAACAGGAGTTAAATGATGAACAGGCCAACAACCCCGATTTTCACTTTCTACAGGTAGTGGTCGCTAATGATAATAATAGCCCCGTAGATGCCAAAGATCGAGCCGAAAAATTTGTTAAAGATCCGTCAATTATAGCAGTGGTTGGTCATAATGCTTCTGCTGCTAGTGAAGCGGCCAAAGATAGCTATGTACAAGGGAAAATTGTTGCCCTATCTCCCACCAGCTTTTCCCCGAAAATCTCCGGTAATGGCTATGTGTATAAGATGGTTCCCGATCTGGAAACTTTTGCCACAACCTTAAGTGAATACATCCGCAAACAAACTGACAAGCTAATTATCCAAAACCCCACTAATTTAATTTGTTACGATAATCGCTCTGGGGATAATTATAACTTCGCTCAAAAATATAGAAACATTCTTCTCGGTCAGCAGTTTCAAAAAGTCATTAAAGATGCAGATTTTGACTGCAATATCGAACCAAAAAATAATTTAGATCAAGAGAAAATTTATCAAAAAATCGCTCAATACCAAGTAAATATTCTCATGGTTGCTCCCTATATTGACGATCTGAAAAGAGCCGTCAGTATCTTTAAGCAACGTCCCGCACAACAGTTAAACTTAGTAACTTTAGGTTCACCCACTTTTCAAAGTTATCTCACCCTTGCAGAAGGTAAACAAGGAGTAGAAAATTTAGTTATCACCGTGCCTTGGTATGATCTCAAAAAAGATAATTATATCCACAGTTTTTGGCAAAATAAGATCAATGTTTGGCGCACTCCCATGGCCTACGATGCGACTAAAGTTATCCTCACCGCTTTGCGACAGTTATACCAACAAGGACAAAAATTCGCTCGAGAATCATTAAATCAAGTTTTAAGAAACGATTTTTCTATCGAAGGAATGACTGGCACTGTTACATTTGATCAGAATGGTGTCCGCAACATGAATAATAATCCTGATGATCGCCGCTACTTGATTCTACAGGTCAAAAATGGTCAATTTGTCCCCCTCGCTCCCATTAAATCTGCCGGTCCACTCTAAACCGGTGGTGATTCGGTAGTAGTGATGGCGGCTTAATCCTTTGCTTTGCTGTGCATTGTAGTCATGAATAAAATACCAAAGGGCTCCCCAACGTGATTCTCCATTTTTTTAGAGAAAGATAGACTCTCTCTCACCAGCCGAGAAATCCTTTGTCGAAAGGTATTATTTAATCTTTCAATAGGATTAGTTTGACCAGTTTCTTTTCCGACCGGTCGATGACGTTTACT